>JBQCIS010000437.1:0-9193 GCA_051953515.1 Mucilaginibacter sp. | reverse complement strand
TCGCTACCATCCGCGACCGTGCTACAGGTATTCGTCGCAAGATATACTCTATCTGCTCATTCGGTTGGACAGGTTCAGTAAAAACCTGGCAGCGTTTTGAGGCGGTATCGTTAATTCTGGCAGGTATTTCAACACCACTGGTACTTTCGGTACACTCAATCGTGTCAACGGACTTTGCCACATCATTGGAACCAGGCTGGCACACCACCATCTTCCCGCCATACTTCGTTGCGGGTGCGATCTTCTCTGGCTTCGCGATGGTACAAACGCTGTTGCTGGTTGCCCGTAAGGTATTAGGACTTGAAAATTATATCACCATGTTCCATATCGAAGCGATGAACAAGATCATCATCTTAACCGGTTCGATAGTAATGGTGGCTTATTGTACTGAGTTCTTCATCGCTTACTACTCTGGCGTTGAATATGAACAGTATGCGTTCATCAACAGATACTTCGGTCCGTACTGGTGGGCGAGCTGGTCGATGTTCTGCTGTAACTGTATTATCCCTCAGGTATTGTGGATACCGCGTGTACGTCGCAGCATTCCTGCAACATGGTTCTTATCAATCATTATTAATATAGGTATGTGGTTTGAGCGTTTCGTGATCATCGTAACCTCATTACACCGCGACTTCGTACCATCAAGCTGGGCTATGTTCTACCCAACCTGGGTTGACCTGAGCGTATTTGTTGGTTCGATAGGCGTATTCTTTACCTTGTTCCTGTTGTTTATCCGTGTACTTCCGGCAATTGCTATCGCCGAAGTGAAAATGATCCTTAAAGGTTCAAGCGAGCAATCGAAACGTAAGATCATTGCCAGTGGGCATGCAGATCCTGCACAGGTGGAGTTCTATATAGACTCGTTACAGAAATTTGATAGCGTTGATTCGGCTGAATACGAAAAAGTATAATTAAATGAGCAGCACTAAATTTATACTGGGATGTTTTGATGATCCCGATGAAATGATGGACGGAATTACTAAGCTACAGCAGAATAGTATTCCTATTTACGACGTGTATACGCCGATGCCTATTCACGGTATTGAAGGCAAACTGGGTATTAAAGACTCACGTATTGGCTACGCCGGTTTTATGTTTGGCATATTAGGTGGTACAACCATTTTCACTATCGCTTATTATATGCTGGTACATGACTGGCCGATGAACATCGGCGGTAAGCCTGCATTCGCGATTCCTGATTTTGTGCCGATCACTTTTGAGTGGACAGTGCTTTTCTGCGCATTCGGTATGGTATTCACCTATTTCTTCGCTACGCACCTGTTCCCGGGCCGTACACCAAGGGTAATGGACCTGCGTGCAACAGATGATCGTTTTGTGATCGCTATCGATGCGAAAGGGAACACCCCACATGCGGATATTGACAGATTATTAAAAGAAGCAGGAGCAGTAGAGGTTAAGCATAACGACAGAAAATATGTTAGCTATGAATAAGATCAAGATATTAAGTATTGCAGTTGTCGCTATTGCTGCCACGGTGGTTATTACATCGTGTAAAGATAAAAGGAGTACGGGTTGGGAGTATGCGCCAAACATGTATGAGCATATCGCTTATGACCCAGATCAGGCTAACTCTAACTTTAAAGATGGTAAAACAGCACAGCTTCCGCCGGCAGGTACTATTCCGCTGGGCTGGACTAAATTCGACTATCCAAAAACAGATAGTGGTTACCGCCTTGCAAGTGTTGAAGTGCACAGCCCGCTTCCGCAAACCCCTCAGAATTTTGCACAAGGAAAGATCTTATTCCTGCATTTCTGCTCACCATGCCACGGTGTTAATGGCCAGGGTGACGGGTTAGTGGTTCAGCATGGTTTCCCTGCTCCGCCATCCTATTCAAAAGGGCAGTCATCACGTGGTGGCGCCATGAAAGACCTGACAGACGGTAAAATTTATCATACAATTACTTACGGGTTAAATGCCATGGGTTCATACGCATCGCAGCTTGATCCTACCGAGCGCTGGAAAGTAGTTATGTATGTTCACCATTTACAAACTTTATAAGCTTAATTTTTGATGAAAACTGAATATAGTTTAAACGAGCAGTACGTTTTCGAAGGCAAAGCCAAAACCTGGAGTCTGGTAGCTATACTTATAGGTGTAGTGTGCGTAGTATTGGGTTTCTTTGTAAATGCTGAACGTACATTTTCTAACCTGTTGCTCATGGGTTACTATTTTACCTGTGTGTGCACAGCGGGTGCGGTATTTTGCGCTATACAATATGCAGCACAGGCAGGATGGTCTGCTTCAATGATCAGGATACCTCAAGCTTTTGCTAAAATACTGCCTATCGCAGCTGTTATACTTATTGCTATCATTACGGCGGGTATGTTTACTACCCATTTGGGTGTAAATGCTGACGGAAAAACAGTAACCCAACCATACCTGTTTGCACAATGGGCAACAAAAGGAATTACAGACCCTTCAAATCCAAATTTCGATGCGGATGTTGCTGCTAAGGCGGGATACCTGAACTTTGGGTTCTACTATGTGCGCCTTGTTGGTTTCTTAGCATTATACAGCCTGCTTGGCGGTATGCTGGTTAAATATTCAGTAAACGAAGACGAGTTTGGCGGTATGCTGAACTACAAAAAGAGCTTTAATATTAGCTGTGTGCTATTGGTAATATTTGGCGTTACTTTCCCCTTATTCAGCTTTGACTCGATCATGTCGCTTGAAGCACGTTGGTATTCAACCATGTTTGGTTGGTATAACCTTGCTGCAGCATGGGTAAGCGGTTTGGCCGTTATTACTTTGGTAATGGTGGTGTTGAAAGAAAAAGGCTACTTCAGCTGGCTGAATGAAAACCACCTGCACAACATGGGCTTGTTCATGTTTGCCTTCTCTATATTCTGGACTTATGTTTGGTTCTTCCAGTTCCTGTTATACTACTATGCTAACATTCCGGAAGAAACAGCTTATTTCTATAAAAGATGGGAACCTGAGTTTAAACCATGGTTTTGGCTGAACATCGTGATTAACTTTGCAGCTCCATTCCTGATGCTGATGGCACGTGATTATAAACGTATCACTAAACGTATTAAATGGGTTGCCATAATTATTATACTTGGCCACTGGCTGGATTACTATATGATGATCATGCCTGATACTGTAGGCGCAAAAGGCCGCGGTTTCTCTTTTGAAGAGATAGGTATTTTCATTGGTTTTGCAGGCTTGTTCTGGTTCCTTGCTATGACTGCTTTGAGCAAATTCAAATCATTAGTGCCAAAGAACCATCCGTTTTTGGAGGAGAGCCTTCATCATCATATATAATAATGTTAAATTTGCGAACTAATAAAGAATACCAAACAGATAATAAAATGGGATTCAGAAAACTTATAAATTCTAAAAAATTATTTTCCCTTTTAGCGGTGTTCATGCTATCAGGCACCAGCGTGCTAATGGCCCAAACATCTGAAACAGGACCTGCATCAGCTACAGATGCTGCGGCTGCCGATAAGAGTGCTATGTGGTTAGGTATAGGGTATTATGTCCTGCTATTCCTGCTGGTATGTTTTGCAGTTGCTATCGTAGGTAAAATATTAAAGGTATATGACCTGAGCCAGCAGATACAAGGCAAAAAGCAATTGAACTGGAACAATGTTATGGCTGTACTTTGCATCGCTTTCCTTGTTGTAGGTTTATACGGTGCTTACTGGTCGTTTACGGTACAAGGTACGCAGCTACTGCCTGAAGCGGCTTCGGTTCACGGTGTAAAGATGGACGAGATGTTCAACGTTACTACAGGCATTACCATGGTGGTATTCTTTGTAACGCAGATATTGTTATTCACTTTTATTTTCGCCTATAAGTATTCTAAAAAACGTAAGGCTTACTACTTACCTCACAATAATACTATCGAGAAGGTTTGGACAATAGCTCCGGCCATAGTTTTAACCATATTGGTTGTGTTCGGTTTCTTCTCATGGCAGCAGTTTACCAATACTACTGAAGTAAAGGGCGACCTGAACATTGAGGTTACCGGTCACCAGTTTGCATGGGAGCTTCGCTACCCTGGTAAAGACGGAAAATTAGGTGCTATAAATTACCAGTTGATTACCGGTAACAATAACTTAGGTATTGATTATAAAGACAAAAACAGCTTTGACGACCTGCGTGCCGATACACTGGTAATCCCGGTTAATCACTCTATCCGTCTGAATATACGTGCACAGGATGTTATCCACAGCTGTTATATTCCGAACTTCCGCGTACAGATGAACGCGGTACCAGGTTTGCCAACTTACTTTAAGTTTATACCAACCATCACTACTGCAGAAATGCGCCAGAAGCTGGATCAGCCTGATTTTGAATACATGCTTTATTGTAACAAAATTTGCGGTGGTAGCCACTACAACATGAAAAAGATTGTACGTGTAGTTACTGAAGCTGAATATCAGCAATGGATAGCACAGCAAAAGCCATATTTAACCGACGCGGTGAAAAAGGATTTGAAGCTGGCCGGAACAAACGTGCCAAACAGCACATCATCAAACAGATTAGCGTTAAATAATTAATATAAGGATCAGCGATTATGTCAACAGCAGCAGTTCTCGATCACGGGGTACTACACCACGAAGAAGGTCACGAACATCATCATGATAATAATTTTATAACTAAGTATATATTTAGCCAGGATCATAAAATGATCGCTAAGCAATTCCTGATCACAGGTATTCTTATGGCGGTTATTGCAATGACGCTATCTATCCTTTTCAGGATTCAATTAGCGTATCCTGATAAAGCGTTTCCTTTTCTGGAAGTATTATTAGGTCGCTTTGCACCAGGTGGTCGTATGGATCCGAACTTTTACCTGTCACTGGTAACTATACACGGTACCATCATGGTGTTCTTCGTATTAACAGCCGGCTTGAGCGGTACCTTCAGTAACTTACTGATCCCTCTGCAGGTGGGCGCTCGTGATATGGCTTCGCCATTCATGAACATGCTTTCATACTGGTTCTTCTTCCTGGCATGTGTTATTATGCTGAGCTCATTTTTTGTACAAAAAGGACCTGCGAGCGGTGGTTGGACGATCTATCCGCCATTATCTGCCTTACCAAAGGCCATGCCGGGCTCTGAAATGGGTATGACCTTAT
The DNA here is from genome assembly GCA_051953515.1 of Mucilaginibacter sp. Lineage (GTDB taxonomy): Bacteria > Bacteroidota > Bacteroidia > Sphingobacteriales > Sphingobacteriaceae > Mucilaginibacter. Next base: position 4,078 of record JBQCIS010000437.1, on the reverse strand, counting down.
GGCTCATCAGTATGATCTGCTTCGTAGCCTCATCACTTATGGGTGGTATCAACTACGTAAGTACGGTATTGAACATGCGTACAAAAGGTATGGACCTTTGGAAAATGCCGCTTACCGTATGGGCGTTCTTTTTAACTGCTATATTGGGTGTATTATCATTCCCTGTACTGGTTGCAGGCGTGGTATTATTGATATTTGACCGCAGCATGGGTACAAGCTTCTACCTTTCAGACATCGTACTGAATGGTAAGGTAATGCCGTTTGAAGGTGGTAGCCCGATATTGTTCGAACACTTGTTCTGGTTCCTCGGTCACCCTGAAGTATATATCGTGATTATGCCTGCAATGGGTATATCATCAGAGATCATGTCTGTAAACTCACGTAAACCAATCTTCGGTTACCACGCGATGGTTTACTCGCTGATCGGTATCACCGTTTTATCATTCATCGTTTGGGGCCACCACATGTTTGTTACCGGTATGAATCCGTTCCTCGGTGGTGTGTTCATGATCACGACGCTCATCATCGCCGTACCGTCCGCGGTAAAAACGTTCAACTGGCTGGCAACGCTCTGGCGAGGTAACATCCGCTTTAAACCTGCTATGTTGTTCGCTATCGGTATGGTGTCATTCTTCATTTCAGGTGGTTTAACTGGTATCTTCCTGGGTAATGCCGCTCTTGATATCAACCTGCACGATACATACTTTGTGGTAGCTCACTTCCACCTGGTAATGGGTTCGGCGGCTATATTTGGTATGCTTGCGGGTGTTTACCACTGGTTCCCGAAAATGTTCGGCCGTATGATGGACGAAAAATTGGGTTATCTGCACTTTTGGATTACCTTTATCTGTGCTTATTTAGTGTTCTTCCCGATGCACTTCTTAGGCTTGGATGGTGTACCACGCCGTTATTACTCAATGACAGACTTTCCGCAGTTTAACAAATGGCTGGCGGTAAATACTTTCATCACATGGTCGGCTATATTGGCAGCGTTGGCACAGGTTGCGTTCCTGTACAACTTCTTTAGCTCTATCTTCTTTGGTAAGAAAGCTACACAGAACCCATGGCAAGCTAATACGCTTGAATGGACTGCTCCAGTTGAGCATTACCACGGCAACTGGCTCGGAGAGATCCCAACTGTTTACCGTTGGCCTTACGACTACAGCAAACCAGGTCATGACGAAGATTACATCATGCAAACCGTTCCATACTCGGAAACAATGAGTTCTAATCTTCCACACGACTTTGAGGATAACCCTGCTGGTATGGAAGAATACAACAAATGGGTATCTACACAAAGATCTAACGAAGAAGTAAAATAATTTTATTCCCCGATCTGATCTTTTAGGGTATCTGTACCGGAAATACTTCCTCGCAGGTACCCTAATTTATTAGGATAGTAAATGAATACAGGCAAATCAAAAGACAGGTTCAGAAAAGTAAATCTCATCAACATTTTTTGGCTCTTTGTTTTGATATTGGCCGGTGGTGTGGTTCGTAGTTCAGGCTCAGGGATGGGATGCCCCGATTGGCCTAAGTGCTTTGGTGGTTATATTCCGCCTACTGATGTTTCCCAGCTCCCTAAAGACTATAAACAGCAATATGTTAATGGCCGCGTTCAGAAAAACCAAAGGGTAGCCAAATCGTTCGACTTTTTTGGTTACAGCGACCTTGCACAACGCATACGCTCAGACAAATCAATACTTATCCCTGAAGATTTTAACGTAACCAAGGCTTGGACCGAGTATGTGAACCGCCTTATTGGCGCCGCATCCGGTTTACTGATGTTGCTTACGTTGTTGTTTTCTTTTAGTTATGCTAAGGAAAATGCGTTTATACCCGTGCTAAGCTTTTTAAATCTGCTTTTTGTGGCAATGGAAGCGTGGCTCGGCTCTATCGTAGTATCCACCAACCTGTTCCCATGGTTGGTAACGGCGCACATGCTTATTGCGCTTGCCATACTCGCGTCTTCTATTACTGCATATTATCTGGCGAAGATTTACGGTAAGAAGAAGATAGAGGTTAAGCCATTAGTGCGTATTGTTGCTTTGCTGGTACTGGTGATTAGTATTGCGCAGATAGTTTTTGGCACCGAGGTGCGTGAAAAAATAGATGAAGTAGCCAATCACCTGCAAGGAGGTTATCGTACCAACTGGATAACCGATGCCGGACAGATATTTTTCCAGCACAGGAGCATAGCTATTATTGTACTGGTAAGCAATGTGATACTTTATGTCCTGATCAGGCGTACATTCAACCGTCACTCTATTCAGCAGCAGTTAATGAGTTTTACCTTTTTAATGATCATGCTGCAGATAGTTACCGGCATCGTTCTGGAATATTGCTCATTGCCGCCTTCTATGCAGGCTACGCATATACTTTTAGCCAGCTTTGTGTTTGCAGCGCAGTTTTATCTGCTGCTCAATCTGTACAAGCCTGTTAGTTTACACGGGGGGACGAGATGAGCTGGAGTGATTTTTCGAAACTGGTAAAATTAAGGCTTACCTTCCTGGTAACCTTTTCTGCATCGATAACATTTTTAATTGGTAGCCTTGGTAATGTGAAAACGCATGGCGAGATCAATTGGAAACACTGGGTGATGTTAATTATTGGCGGGTTTCTGGTTACATCGGCCGCGAACTGCTTTAACGAGATCATTGAAAAGGATTACGATAAGCTGATGCGGCGTACCAAAGACCGTCCAATTCCTGCCGGCAGAATGATGACAGGCCAGGCCCTGGTTTTTGGCCTGCTAATGGCAATGGCGGGTACCTACCTGTTGGGTAGCCTGAATTTAACAACAGGTTTATTGTCGGTGTTCTCGATATTGTTATACGCTTTCGCTTATACGCCGCTCAAACGCATATCGCCAATTGCGGTATTTGTGGGCGCTATACCGGGTGCATTGCCACCGCTTATTGGCTACGTGGCAGGGCATGGGAGTATTGACAGCATCGCACTCATTGTATTTGGTATACAGTTTTGCTGGCAGTTTCCGCATTTCTGGGCTATTGCCTGGGTGCTGGATGACGATTATAAGCTGGCCGGTTTTCGCTTATTGCCTTCGGGTAAAAGAGACTTCGCCAGCGCTTTGGTTACATTTATACTTACATTAATTTTGCTGCCGGTAAGCCTGCTGCCAACCTACTACCACTTTGGCGGTTATTACGTTGGAGCGGTATCGTTGCTATGCAGTCTGGTATTTTTATACCAGGCATTTAAATTGCTGCTCACGCTTGATATAAAGGCTGCCAAGCAGTTAATGTACGGCTCGTTCTTATACCTGCCGATAGTACAATTGATGTTTTTATTTGATTTTATAGGAAAAGTGAAATGATGATGGCACAAGTGCAAAAAGAAGATAAATACAATCTTGCCCCCAAGAAATTTAATATGTGGATATTTATATTCACATCGTTCATGCTGTTTGCGGCATTAACAAGCGGTTTTATTGTATACGTAGGCGGTAAAGCACACGGTATTAATGTAGAGCTGCCGCACTCGCTGCTATACAGCACTATTGTGATATTTGTTAGCAGCATTACCTTATTTTTCGGTTCACGCGCAGCAAAGGCGCTTGATAAAGATAAGCAACGCCGGTTTTTATGGATTACGCTGGTGTTGGGCCTGGCATTTTTAGGCCTGCAGGTGTATGCCTTAAGTACACTTATAAAAATGGGCGTTTACTTTATCAATCCTAACGCGGCGCAATCGTTTATATATGTATTTATTGCGGCACATTTTGTACACATTATTGCCGCCTTATTGTTATTGATAAATACAATAAGAAGAAGTTACCAGAATATCCCTCAGGTGAAGAACCTTTACAATATGGAGATGACAGCAATTTTTTGGCATTTTCTGGATATTGTATGGATATATCTATATGTTTTTTTACTTTTGAACCAATATTAATACAACCCAATTCAAGTACAGATGAGTACAGCAGCAGTATCACAGATTGATGAAGTTAAATCTACCCCATGGTCGGGAGGACGGTCGCCATTTAATGTAGAATACGGTAAAATGATGATGTGGTTCTTCCTTCTTTCGGACGCATTCACATTTTCATCATTAC
>JBQCIS010000436.1:0-12140 GCA_051953515.1 Mucilaginibacter sp. | reverse complement strand
ATCAAAGAAGGTAAAGTGCAAACGTCAGAAGTGGATATGGCCTGCCGCCGCATCCTCGAAGCCAAATATAAATTAGGGTTATTTGCAGATCCCTATAAGTATTGCAGCGTACAACGCGCCGAGCGTACCATCCTTAATCCCGCATACCTTAAAGTTGCACGCGAGGCTGCTGATAAAACCATCGTATTGCTAAAAAACAGTAACAATGTGCTGCCGTTGAAAAAGAGCGGTTCCATAGCGCTCGTTGGTCCGCTGGCTGATGACCACAGGGATATGATAGGCCCCTGGAGCGGCGCAGGCGACTGGCACAAAGCCGTAAGCGTACTGGATGGTATGAAATCTATGCTGGGCAATTCGGTAACGATCAATTATGCCAAAGGATCGAACATTACTAACGACCCGTGGCTTATAGAGCGTTTGGGTGCTGAAGAACTGGAGGTGGATAAACGTTCGCCGAAGGAAATGATAGATGAAGCGGTGGAAGCAGCAAAGAAATCTGACGTAGTAGTGGCAGTTGTGGGCGAATCAGCATCTATGTCGGGCGAGGCTGCCAGCCGTTCGGAAATAGGCATATTCCCTGCGCAGGAAGAATTATTAAAAGCGCTGCGTGCTACCGGTAAACCTTTAGTGGTTGTAGTGATGAGTGGCCGGCCGCTTACATTGAAATGGGAGAACGATAACGCTGATGCTATGCTGGAAAGCTGGTTTGGTGGCACCGAGGCTGGTAACGGTATTACCGATGTATTATTCGGCGCATATAATCCATCAGCCAAAACTACCATTACCTTCCCGCAGGACGTTGGCCAGATTCCGATCTATTACAGCCACAAGAATACAGGCAGGCCTTATGCCGGCGACTTTACTGACCGCTACAAATCACGCTACCTGGATATCTCAAACGACCCGCTGTTTCCGTTCGGTTATGGGTTAAGTTATACCACCTTTAGTTATAGTCCGGTCAGGTTGAAAAGTAATGTAATGAAACCCGGTCAGCCGCTGCAAGTGAGCGTTACTGTTACCAATACCGGAAAATACGATGGCGAAGAAGTAGTCCAGTTGTATACCCGCCAAATGGCAGGCACTATAGACCCACCGGTTGAGGTATTGCGTAACTTTAAGCGTATATTTCTGAAAGCAGGCGAAAGCAGGGAGGTGAACTTTACAATTACCGCCAACGACCTGCGTTTCTACAACATCGATATGAAATATACTTATGAGCCTGGCGATTTCAAGGTATTTGTAGGCGGTAACTCGCGCGATGTAAAAGAGGCTGATTTTAAGCTGGCGGATTAAGCCACCTGATTGATTTTTTGATATACGCTGCAATGCCGGTTTGATTTTTTAAAAAAAATTAACCGGCATTGTAGCTTTTGTTGTTTTTGTACCGTAATGGCTATTGATACCATGAAAGGCGTTTTTGCGTTTATTGGGTATCACAATTACAAAACCCTACTCTATGTATTTATTTACAACAACTATGAAAACAGTTCAGCAAAAATTAAGGTGGCCGGGAGTAATAACGAGCATAGCATTAATGGCTTTGGCGTTATCTTCATGTTCAAAACATGTTGACAATGCGCCACAGGCACCTACTTCAAATCTGGCCGTGATCGATGTTTCGCCAACCGCACCCAATCTCGATTTTTATCTTGATGGGGCCAAGGTTAATTCAGGCCCTATAAGTTATGTAGGTGGACTGCAGTATTTTATTTGCTATGCAGGCAGCAGGCATGCTGCATTCGACCAATCCGGCAGCAGTACAGTGCTGGCATCAGATACCGTTAATCTGCAAACTAATAACGCCTATACCTTAATACTGTCCAATTTACCAAGCAAGCCAGACCTGACCTTAGTGCGCGATTCCATTTTTGTACCGGCCACAGGTACGGCAATACTGCGTTTAATAAATGCCAGTCCGGACGCAGGCGCGGTCGACTTTGGTTTAAAGGGTAAAACCGTATTAGCAGGCAATGTTATTTATCGCAAGTATACGGCCTTTGTTCCGGTAACGGTTACTTCCTCACTTAGCGATACCTTGCAGGTATACAAAACCGGCACAAGTACTGTTCTGCAAAAGATCCCGGTTTCATTACAAGCTGGCGGAGTTTATACAGCCTATTTGTACGGTTTTGCTGGTCAAACCAGCAGCAGCGAAGCGCTGGGCCTGGGTATGATGTTAAATACTTATTTCTATTAAGCCTTTTTGAGTTAATCCTGTATATAAGGCCCTTGCCATTTTTGCGGCGGGGCCTGTTTTTTTTATTGGTCGGCAAGCTCAATCCATACCGGCCCGTGGTCGCTGGTTTTTTCCCAGCCGCGTACATGGCGGTCTACACCCGCTGCCTTAAGCCGTTCCGCCACCTGCGGACTAAGCAGGAAATGGTCGATCCGCAAACCCGCGTTCCGTCCATAAGCATCGCGAAAATAGTCCCAAAAAGTATATATCACCTCATCCGGGTACAACTTGCGGATGGCGTCAGTCCATCCTTGTTCCACCAGTGTTTTAAAAGCACTACGCGTTTCCGGTCTGAATAGAGCGTCATTTACCCAGCGCTCGGGTTTATAAACGTCAATTTCTGTTGGCATAACGTTGTAGTCCCCGGTAAGTATTACGGGCATACCTGCCGCGTATAACTCGGCGGCATGCGCGGTGAGGCGCTCAAACCAGCGCAGCTTGTAATCAAATTTAGGGCCTGGTGCCGGATTGCCATTGGGCAGGTACAGGCAACCTATCACAATACCATCCACCAATGCCTCAATGTACCGGCTATGGCTGTCTTCCGGGTCTCCCGGCAATACTCTCCTGATCTCGCTGATATCACGGTTGCGGGCCAGTATGGCTACGCCATTCCAGCTTTTTTGTCCGTGCCATATTGCGTTATAGCCAGCATCTTTAATAGCCTGTTCCGGGAAGTTTTCCTGCGGGGCTTTCAGTTCCTGCAGGCAGGCAACATCGGGTTGCGTTTCATTCAGCCAGCGAAGCAATACTGGTAAGCGTCCGTTTACACCATTGACGTTGTAGGTGGCAATTTTCATGGGTAGAGATTTTATATGCTAATTAAGTGCAAATCATTTAGAAAAACCAATGGATGAGAAATAAAGTAATTAAGTATATGTATAAGCATTCCACCGTTTCAAAAAATTATTTGGATATTTAGCGTCAGCCAAACAATCATCCTTTAAATCTTTCTATGAAATCTGTATTCCAGTATTCTTTAGTATTAATATGCTCAATCAATTTAGCTTATAGCGGTTTTGCTCAATCAAAAAATACAGGCACACCGCAGGTATTGCTTGATGGGAAACCTGCGGGCGCGTCTTTTTCCGTCGATGAAAAACAGGTTGATGGTGTTGCTGTGTATTCTGTAAAGTTGCAAAAGCCGCAGGCTATTAAGGCCGATGATTATGTAGGCGTATATTTTAACGAACCTGCCAATATGAGCGGCGGCGTGGTTCTGTGGGGATACAAATGGGGGATATGGTCCAAGCCGGTACAGGTGAAGTCGGCAGTCTCGATGCCGGCGGACCGGGTGCAGTTCTTTTACTGGAAGGAGAAGGATGGCACTTATGGCGCGGCCGTCCCGCTGAGCGGTAATGGATATCGTACCACGCTTGGCGCGCAAGGTAATTTGTGGGGAAGCAGGGCATCAAGTCTGTTTTCGCACGAAACAAGCGGCGAAATACCGGCTGTAGCTATTGCTTATGGTAAAGATCCATTCGCGTTGTTTAAGAAGATATACACCAGTGCGCTTATGGTGATGGGCCGTAGCGCGGATATGCGCTGGAAGAAAACCCTGCCCGAGCCTTTTCAATACATCGGCTGGTGCACCTGGAATTCGTCAAACCTGGGCAGGGATCTTGGCGAGGATGAGGTAATTGCAGGCGTTAAAACATTTACCGACCATTATTTTCCGTTAGGATGGGTTTTGGTTGACGACGGATGGTTTCAGGAACATGATGGCCGTTTGCAGTCGTTGTATCCTGCCTCTAAAAAATTTCCTAATGGCTTTGCAGGGATGAACAGCCGCCTGAAGCATGGCTACGGAATAAAATATACTGGTATATGGCATGCTTTTGACGGCTACTGGAATGGTATCGATCCTGATTCAGAATTGGGCAGCAAGTATAAAAATGATCTTTACACCTGGGGCGACCGCAAAAATCCCAATTACTTCTTCAAGCTTAATACACCATCACTTAGTAGTTTTTATGATGCCTGGTACAGCTATTTTAAGCAGCAGGGCTTTGATTTTACGAAGGTAGATAACCAGGTGGTTGCCGGCGACCTGGCTCATGGCAATTATCCCGTATTTACTTTGTCGGCAAAGGTGCATGAAGCCTTATATAAGGCATCTGATAAATATTTTCACGGCGCGCTTATCAATTGCATGGATATGGTGCCCGATGCGTATTTCAATTTTGGCAGTTCGGCAGTTGCCCGCAGCGAGGAAGATTATTTCCCCGATGGCAAAGGTTATGACCTTGAACATGGCAATGGCGCAGCACATGTAATGCAGGCCATTTATAATTCTATTTACTTCTCGCAGATGGTATACCCGGATTTTGATATGTTCGAAACCAATAACCCGGATGCTGTTATCCATGCGGTTGCCCGTGCATTGAATTGCGGACCTGTGTATATTACCGATCATCCGGGTAGCCAGAATTTTGATATTCTCAATGCGCTGGTTTATCATGATGGCAGGCTGGTGCATTCAGACCATCCTTTATTACCAACTGCGGATTGCCTTTTACAGGTACAGGACAAAAAGCTGTTTAAAGCCTTTACCCTAACCCACGGTGCAGGCTTGCTGGATGTATTCAATGGTGCGGATACCGATAAAGTTTCCGGTACTATTTCGCCGGCAGATATAGCTGGGCTTGCTGGCGAAAGGTTTGTTGTTTATGAGCATTTTAGCGGCGAGTATACGGTAATGAAAAAGCATCAGCAGCAAAATGTGGAGCTTCCAAGGCTGGGTTATAAGCTGTATTACATTGTACCGGTTAAAAATGGCTTTGCACCCCTGGGTTTAACCGGAAAATACGCTGCCCCGGCAACAGTCATTAACCAAAGTAACACTGATAAAGGAATTGAGGTGACACTTTATGAAGGTGGCCCATTCAAAGCCTACAGCGAAAAGAGGCCCGTTGCGATTTTGCTGAATGGCCATGTGTTTAAAAACTTCGCTTATAAAGATAATATACTCAGTATGGATGTACCATTTTCCGGAAGTATGCATCCGCATATTCTATTCAAATGGCATTAATGTGGGGTTACCGTAGGTGTCCGCTGCAGTAAACTACAGTCTTTGCCTATATTTTGTTAAATTAATTATTGTATATTCTACAATTATTAATACCTTGGTTAAAATTATATTAGCATAGCGTGCTGATATTGCCAATTGCCTGATCTGAATATGTTAATGCAGAATTTGATATACAGCATCGTGTATTTAGCGGATGCTTAACATTTTTGGGGACAAAATAAACAAATGTTATATTGACAAATAAAATGTGAATGTATTTTTACCATACAAAATCGCACCTGGCAAATACATTCATATTTACAAGGTTTTATAGTTGGTTAAGGTCAGCGGCTGGATACGGCGCTGGCCTTTCTTATGATGCACGCCGGCTATATCCTTAAAGAAGCGTATTTACAACCTATTTATACCAAAGTAAAATGTTAAGAATATCTTTTAATGTAAAAGCCTGTTATTTGCTGGTGCTGGGTTTTGTTGCCTGTAGTTTATCGTTAAACGCGCAAAATGTGGCGGCGACTCCCCCCATGGGATGGAATAGTTACAACTGTTATGGCTCTGCAGTTCACGAAGACGAGGTAAAAGCCAATGCAGATTATGTTGCCCAAAACCTGAAACAATATGGCTGGAGCTATATTGTGGTCGATTTTTTATGGTCGTATGATAATCCTCCGGGTAGCCATATCGGCAACCCGTTTCAGAAAAATCTTTCCGATGGCTCTTATATCCCCTGGCTCACAATGGATAAATGGGGCCGGTTAATGCCTCAGCCCACCAAGTTCCCCTCGGCATTTGGCGGTAAAGGGTTTGCACCGCTTGCTGCTTATGTGCACTCGCTGGGTTTGAAATTTGGCATACACGTTATGCGAGGCATCCCCCGTCAGGCGGTTTGGGCAAAATCTCCGGTGAAGGGCACCAATGGTATCACTGCTGATATGATAGCCGATACCAGCTCAACCTGTACCTGGATGAACCACATGTATGGGCTGGACATGAGCAAACCTGGTGCGCAGGAATACCTGAATTCCATACTGGAACTATATGCGGCATGGGGTGTGGATTTTATTAAGGTAGATGATATTTCGCGCCCATACCACAAGGCGGAGATAGAAGGTTACCGCAAAGCGATAGACCATTGCGGCAGACCGATAGTATTGAGCCTGTCGCCAGGCGCAACCGATGTGAAGGAAGCGGCGCATGTAGCTAAGAACGGTAACATGTGGCGCATGGCAGATGATTTCTGGGATAACTGGAAGGAAATTGTTGGCATGATGAATTATGCCGAACAATGGCAGGGCATAGGCGGCCCCGGCCATTGGCCCGACTGCGATATGATACAGATAGGTAAGCTATCCAAACGGGGTCCGGTGGGTGAGGAACGTTACAGCCGCTTTACGCCCGATGAAGAATATACGCACATGACTTTCTGGTGCATATTCCGCTCGCCGTTAATGCTGGGTGGCAACTTGCCGGAGAACAGGCCCTTCGAACTGCAATTATTTAATAACAGCGAAGTAATTGCCGTAAATCAGCAGGGAGAAAATCCACGCGAATTATACCGCGACGCCAATACGGCCGTTTGGTACTCGCATGTGCAAAACAGCAAAGACCTGTACGTGGCGCTGTTTAATCTGGGTGACAAGGATGCCGATGTTTCGCTGTTATTTAACAAACTGGGCCTGGGCAATAAGCTAAAAGTGCGCGACCTGTGGAAACGGAGTGACCTGGGCGTATTCAGCAAAAGTTATCACCAGGAAATTAATAAGCATGGCGCCGCTTTACTAAGGCTATCCGCCAGATAAAAGAGGAAAATAAAATCAATATGAATGACCAAATAAGCAAAAGACTGTCATTATTATTCGCGTTCACCATAATGCTGATGCTGCCTGCACTTGCGCAGAATAAAAACACATTATCGCCTCGCGAGCACTTGCTGTTTGATTTTGACTGGCGCTTTGCCTTTGGTCATCCTTATGATACGAAAAAGGATTTCGATAACGGTACGGGTGATTTTTCCTACTTCGCTAAAACCGGTTATGGTGATGGTGCGGCAGCTCCCGGTTTCGACGACCGTACCTGGCGCCAACTCGACCTGCCGCATGACTGGGCCGTTGAACAGGGTTTTAGCAAAAATGCCAGCTTAAGTCATGGGTTTAAAGCTATTGGTCGCAATTTTCCTGATGTGAGTGTAGGCTGGTATCGAAAGAAATTTTTTATTCCCGCATCAGATCTCGGCAGGCATATCAGCATCGCTTTTGATGGCATTTTCCGTAATTCGATAGTTTGGATAAACGGTCATTATCTTGGGACGGAGATCAGCGGTTACAATAGTTTCGAATACAATATTTCTGAATACCTGAACTATGGCGGCGACAACGTAATTGCTGTTCGCGTTGATGCCACTATGCAGGAAGGCTGGTTCTACGAAGGGGCCGGCATTTACAGGCATGTATGGCTTAACAAGACCGACAGGTTACATGTGGCGACTGACGGAACTTTTATCACTAACAAAATAGAGGGTACCACGGCCCATGAAACTGCGCTTGCGACCATAGATAACGATGATGCCAAAGAGCACAAATTTGATATAGTACAAACAATTGTCGACCATTCAGGCAATGTGGTAGCCACTGCAAAATTGGTGAATAATACCATCAAACCCTACACTTCAATCGATCTGAAAACCGGGTTGGATATTACCAATGTAAGGTTGTGGTCTGTAGATACACCTTATTTGTATACGCTCATTACCAGTGTAAAAGAAGATGGACAGGTAGTAGACAATTACCGAACGCATTTTGGTGTGCGTACCATTAGCTTCGATGCCAATAAAGGATTTTTTCTGAATGGCAAGCATTTCGAAATAACGGGCAGTGATAATCATCAGGATCATGCGGGTGTGGGCACGGCTATGCCTGATGCCTTGCAGGATTTCAGGATAAAAACATTGAAAAGTTTTGGTTGTAATACCTATCGCTGTTCGCACCATCCGCCAACTCCTGAATTACTTGATGCCTGCGACCGGCTGGGTATGCTGGTGATAGACGAGAACCGCCTGATGGGTACATCCGCTTACGAACTGGGCAACCTGAAGAAAATGATCCTTCGCGACAGAAACCATCCGTCGGTAGTAGCATGGTCGATCGGGAACGAGGAATGGGCGATTGAGAATAACGAGACCGGTGCGCGCATTGCCACCACCATGCAAAATTATGCTTTGAGTATTGATTCTACGCGATATATAACAGCGGCATTTAGCGGTGGTGTAGGCTCGGGGCTATCAAATGTGATACAGGTTTTGGGTTACAATTATATCGCTAACAAAAATACCGACGAACATCATAAGCAATACCCCAACCAGTACAGCTGGGGAACGGAAGAAGCCGCTACCCACGCATCCCGGGGCGTATATGTACCGGATACCCCGGCGCATTACATTGCAGCTTACGACAGCAAACCAAGCCGCGATTTTATTACATTGGAAGATGGTTGGAAATATTATGCTGCAAGGCCATATCTCGCGGGCATGTGTATATGGACGGGGTTTGATTACCGGGGCGAACCAACGCCGTTTGGCTGGCCATCGGTATTATCCTATTACGGCATGGTAGATGCCTGCGGCTTTTACAAAGACGATGCCTGGTACCTGAAATCGTGGTGGATGAAGGCGCCTGTTGTACATGTGCTGCCGCATTGGAATTGGCCGGGCAAAGAAGGACGAAACATCCGGGTAGTAGTGTACAGTAATTGCGATGAGGTGGAACTGTTCCTTAACAAGCAAAGCCTCGGTAAAAAGAAAATGGAAGTGAATAGTCATCTTGAATGGCAAGTGCCTTACCATCCCGGGAAACTGATGGCTGTTGGCTATAACAATGGAGTAAAAGCCGCCGGCGATAGCGTAATAACTACAGCCTCGCCGGAGGTGGTAGCGCTTTCTGCCAACAGAAGTAACATCAAAGCTGACAGGTGCGACCTGGCGATGATCCGGGTGCAGGTAAATGACAAAAATGGGCTACAGGTACCAACAGCAAATAGCCTGATGGATTTCAGCATCAGTGGTCCAGGTAAAATTATCGGCGTGGGCAATGGCGATAATACTTCGCTTGAACCGGATAAGTATTTAGAAAAGATCACCGTTGCATCAATAGAAAATCTTAAAGAAAAAATGGTTAGCGATTTCACGAATGATCCTGCTATTGCGGTAAAATATGATGATAAAACATGGCAGAAAGCATTTAAGGATGACCGCGATGCGAACTTCGGCAAAAAGGTTAAGGCGATAGTTTATCGTGGAAGTTTTACTTTGCCGGCCGATGAGAACGCCGCCACCGTAACCTATTTCTATCGTAGCATTGGTAAGGTGCAGTCTGTTTATGTTAATGGTAGAAAGCTCGGCGGCGATATGCCGGAAAACAAGGATGGCGCGGTATTTAAGCTCGATCATTCGCTCATACATCCCGGTGTTAACATTGTAACGATAGAAGCTGCGCCGCTACTGAAAGCGCACAGTTGGGATGCAATCAATACCGACCCCGGCAAAGTGCAATTGTTATATCCTGCCGGAACCTGGAAACGTAAATTGTTCAGTGGCCTTGCACAGGTGATCATTCAATCAACCGGCGAACCGGGCGAAATAGTACTAACTGCAAAATCAGGCAAATTAAAAGGCGGTGAAATAAAGATCACCGCCTCAAAATAAGTAGTTTGGAATTAGTTTGTTAACGGAACTTAACGGTTACGCCCACATTCACCACATAATCGGCAAAGGCGGCATCGCCATGGGTATAAACGCCGGTCATTTCCGTTTGGCGTATATCTGGCACGCTCTGCGTACGGTCGCGGATAATGGCAATCGGTGCATAAGCATAAAAAGCAATGTTTTTAATGCCGTAGGTTATACCCGGCTCGGCTGAAAATATCCATCCCGGTCTTCTAAAGCCATCACTGCTGCCTAACAGGTCATGAACAGGCAGGCAATCATCGCGTAAGCCCGCAGAAAAATTAAAATGGTTAACCATCAGGGCGGCCCCAAATCTTATCAGATATTGGTCGGGCACGCTTAGTATATTGCCGGTTGTGGCAACAGCAGTGGCTGATGGAGTAGTATATGAACGGGGGGTATTGTTAACATCCCTTGGATTAGCCAGGTAATAAAGATTGCCGTAAAGCCCGAATTTGTGTGTGAAATTATAGTAAGCGTTCACATCGGCAATTACGCCTGTCCCGCCATCGCCCAATTGTATGGACTGGTCAACAGGGCCGAGTACGCGACTGCTGGTTGTTGAATTATAAAAATAATCCTGGTAATCTGAGGCGCCGGTGGCAAATTTTATGCCCAGACCTACCTGCACGTTGCCTTGTTTGGCTTTTGCCGGATTGAAAAGCCAGTATAAGCCGGTAACGCTGATATCGCCAAGCCCGACAGAATGCGTGCTGAACCTTGACCCACCGCTTACCTGCGAACGGCTGTTATCGGCAAAGGGTATGTCCATTGAAAGCGACCACCTGTCGTTAAATACCCGGGTAAAAGTTTCGTCGGTCGTTACTACTTTGTTGATCACGTTGTTATGCAGTGCAATACGTTGAAATTGTTCCTGCTTGCCTACAAAATGGCGGAATGATTTATAATAACGATCGTTATTGTTAAACAGCCAATAACCGCTTGATGCTGAAGCGTTGCTGTCGGGCCGGTCTTCCATCTCACAAATGCCGCCGGTACTGCGTATAGCTACGCAACCTTGTGCCAATACTTTTGCCGACGTTAATGCGGTGATAATCAATAAGAGTAAAAATAGTTTGGTAAAAATCCTCATAAAATGTGCGTTAATGTGTTACAACTGGTTGATTAAAAATTATTTAAACCGGTAGGTTAGCCGGAAAAAAATTTGATCGGAAAGAGGTCATTGATAGATATAAACCCAAACGCACCAAGAAGGTGTACGAATTCGGGAGATATAAAAATATCCCCATCAGGCATAATTCACCTAATATTATTTTAACCTAAATAGAAAATAATATGCTTTATTCCGCTACCCAAATGGCGTCGATAAACCATTTTTGGCTATCGAAGAAGATGTTTTCTGCTTTGAAACCAGCATTTTCGGCCAATTGGTTGGTTTGCATTACGGTATATTTCTGCGAAATTTCCATATAGATATATTCATCTTTCGAGAAATAAATATTTTCCTTGCCGATCTTAACCTGCTGATCTGCCGTGCTGATGAGGTAGCTTTTGCAGGCGCCGGTTTCGGGGTCATAAACAGGGTAATGTTCAAATTTTGAAAGGTCGAAATCAGCATGCAGTTCCCTGTTGATGCGCTCCAGTAAGTTCAGGTTAAAGCGTTTGGTAATGCCCTGTTTGTCGTTGTAAGCTGCGAGTATTGTTTTCGGATTTTTTTTGAGGTCGATGCCGATCAGCAGCATATCGCCGGTAGAAAGATGGCTGCGCAGCCTGCCGCAAAAATCTTCGGCCTCGCTGATAGGCATATTTCCGATGTTGGAGCCTAAAAACATCACCACTTTTCGCCTTGATGAAATGGCAGCGGCTTTCTTTAGCATATCAAAATACTCGCCGTTCAGTCCGGTCATTTTAAGGCCGGGGAGAGTTTCGGGCAGCGTAATATTGAGATAGGAAATTACATTATCGGAAATATCTATGGGCAGATAAGTAAAATCTATATCATGATCCATTAAATATTTCAGCAGATAGCTTGATTTCATGGCGTTGCCGGCACCAAGTTCTATCAGGTCGAACGGCTCACCATCGGCTATCATGGCCTGGCATATTTGGGCGGCCTGTTGCATAAATATTTCCAGTTCGCATTTGGTTGGATAGTATTCTGCGCAATTCATCAGTTCCTGAAAAAGGCGGTCGCCATT
>JBQCIS010000435.1:0-3565 GCA_051953515.1 Mucilaginibacter sp. | reverse complement strand
GGATCATTAGTCAATTTCATACCCGTGAACTGTCTGTTCAATTCCTCTGCTGCGATTCCCCATCGAAGAATATCGTAATAATGCAACCCTTCAAAGGCAAATTCCACTTCGCGTTCCCTTCTGATTTGCGCTCTTAAATCTGCTGTACTGATAGGTGCTTTCACCGGAGGCATATTTACAGAAGCCCTGCCGCGTACCTGGTTGATGGTAGCGTCCAGCAATGATTGGTCGATAGGAGTGCCTGATTCCATTTCTGATTCCAGGTAGCTCAACAACACTTCTGCATAACGGATGAGTGTAAAATTGCCACCATAGTTCATGAGGTTACCAGAAAAAGTAGAGTCCATGAATTTGTTAATGCAGTAGCCACTCCAATTGTATTTATTCATCCTGTCCGGCGAGCTGGAGCCCGGTGTGGACACAAACAACTGTCCGTTGAAAGTAGTGCGGTTATTAATCATAATAGTATAATTCATCCTCGGGTCTCTGTTGTCGTAAGGGGAAGCCGGATTGTACAAAGGCGACTGATCGATTGTTTTACCATCTGTACATTCAAACGTTTGTACCAACTCGTTGTAGGGCGAAAACTGGTGCCAGCCTCCCCATGTTTCGGGATACAGGTATTGGAGCATCACATGACCGTAAGTATCTTCCAGGAACTGCGAAGCAAGGATGATTTCTTTACTGCCTTTACCGATTTGCATAAACAACTGATGAAAGCCATATTGATCGATAGCATATACGCCTTCATCAATTACTTTTTTATAACTAGCTGCTGCATCGCTCCACTTCTTTTCTGCCATTTGCACACGACCTAATATTGCCAACGCTGCACCTGCAGTAATACGCCCGGTTTCGCTGTGGGGGCGGGTTGCTGGTAGGTTGGGATAGCTTTCCGTCAACTCGTTTTCTACAAAGCTCCATACATCTGCCTGCGGCGTGCGGGCAATGGTGTTGGCTTCCTCAATAGTTAAGCTGTGTGTAGGCATTGGAACTGCACCATAGTACAATGCAAGGTTGAACAAGTCATACGCTCTTAAGGTACGCACTTCAGCCGTCATCATGGCTTTTGTGCTTTCATCCATTTGTATGTCGCCGATATGATCAAGGAAATTGTTATACTTAGCTATCTTGCTGTAAGTATTGCCCCAGTAAGCACCTACTACCCAATAAGAAGGGTTAACTGTTCCATCTGTTACATGGTCCGGAATTAATTCTTTTTCCGAACCAAAGCCAGCCATCAAATCCAGGTACAGCAGGGAACGTGGCATCCAAAAGGTTTCACCTGTCCAACCGGCACCGATGTTATAGCAACCGGTAAGCGCCAATTGTGCATCTTTTTGTGTTTTCCAGAAAGTAGCATCTGAGATGGCATCTAATGGCTGTTTATCAAAATAATCTTTTTTACAGCTCCCAAAAGCTACTGTTAAGATAAGCAGCCATAAAAAATACGGATTTACTTTTTTATATGATTGATTATTATTTTTCACCTGTTTTGTTTTTTGTTGTTGACAAAAATGATTGAACTGTTTGCATTAGAAGTTGGCGTTGATGCCGAATGTATATACAGTAGTAAGCGGATAAAACTGCGAACCATCGCCAGTTGACATGCCCATTTCAGGATCCCATCCTTTATAAAAATGATTGAATGAAAAGAGGTTCTGTCCACTGAAGTAAATTCTGACCCTGCTGAGCTTGGCTTTTTGTATCAAAGAAGTTGGTAATGTATATCCTACCTGCAGGTTTTTAAGCCTTATGAAGCTGGCATCTCTGTTCCAGTAAGTCGATGACATGATAGTGCCGCTACCCATATTTAAACTGGTCAATTTAGGATACTGTGCATTAGGGTTTGGATTATCGGCTGTCCAACGATTATCTACCTGCCATTGCTGTATTTGTCCGCCGTTGTAAAACGCGTATGCTTCATACGAACCTATTTGTTTTTCGTAGCCGCCTAATCCCTGCGCTAATACATATAAGTCGAAGCCTTTGTAATCTGCAGTAAGGGTAAGACCATAGGTATATTTTGGCACGGTGTTACCAATCACCTTACGATCGTATGTGGCATCTACAATGCCATCCGGTACACCATCAGGACCGCTGATGTCTTTGTAACGCACAAAGCCTGGCTCTGCGGCATAAGGCTGGGTGGGATATTTAGCAATATCATTTTCATCAACAAATAAACCATCTGCCACATAACCGTAAATGATACCCAAAGGCTGCCCAACAAATAGACCGCTGCCTATATCTTGCTTAAGTCCGTTGGCAAGAGAAGTAATCCTGTTTTTGATATAAGAGAAATTAGGAGAAATGCTGAAGTTGAACTTGCCTATGGATTCCCTATAGTTCAATGCCGCCTCAAAGCCCGTATTTTTAACAGAACCCACGTTTACCGGTGAAGTTGACATGCCAAGCACTGAAGAGGTAGCTACTGTATACAAAACGCCCGTTGTATTCTTGTTAAACACATCCAAAACAAGCCCCAGTTTCCCTTTCAAAACGTTCATGTCAAGACCAATGTCCGTTGTAGTAGTGGTTTCCCAGGTGATATCTGCATTGCTGAGGCGGGTTGTAGCCGCACCGGAAGCCAGCACGCCGCCAAACGGATAGTTTTGTCCTAAGCTAACCAGGTTCTGGTAAGGATAAGTACCTACATTCTGGTTGCCCAGTTTTCCCCACGATGCACGCAGCTTTAACTCATTAATCCAGGTGAAATTGTCTTGTATAAAAGACTCCTGTGAAATGCGCCAGCCTGCGGAAAAAGATGGAAAGTATCCCCATCTGCCTGCAGAAGGAAACCTCGATGTTCCATCTGCACGCAAATTGGCTTCAAAAAGATATTTGTCTTTGAACGCATAGTTGAGTCTGCCAAAATAAGAACGCATTGCCCATTCAGATGCAGAACCACCATTCGACATACCCGTTGCCGAGCCGGCATTTACTTCATAAATCAAAGCGGTTGGAAAATCCTTTCTGTAACCGGTTAAATACCAGTCGTTGTATTTTTCTTCCGATACACCCGCTAAAATAGCAAAGGCATGTTCGCCAATTGTTTTATTGTAGGTGGCTAACGATTGAAGGGTTAGCTGTGTGCCCTGCCCTGAGGTAACGCTCAGGTTATTAGGACCAACATATTTATTAGCATCAAACTGAAAATCGGATGCATAATCTTTGTTGTAATAACTCCAGAAATTATAGCCCACTTTTCCGCTTAATGTAAAGCCTTTAAAAGGTTGCCACGACAAATCTGCACCACCTAAAAAGTATTTATTGGTGCCTTTGTAAAAAGAGTTGCTGGCGAGCCAGGCTTCGGGGCTATAGTTATCCTGGTACCCATAAGTGCCGTCCGATTTTAAGCCTGCATAAACCGGTCCTTCACGCACAGCAAAGTTGATCATGCTGTTCATGCCGCCATCGTACTGGCGGGGTGATTGCTGATCGGCTGTATAACCGTTTAAACTAACTTTCAAGGTAAGATTATCGGTAAGCTTGCCATCATCAGTCAGCATAAAGTTGTAGCGCTTGTACCCATTCTCTGCCACAATACCATCCTGCGAAAGAT
>JBQCIS010000434.1:0-4341 GCA_051953515.1 Mucilaginibacter sp. | reverse complement strand
AAATATTAAACGACACCCCATCAGTTATTGAGACAATAGAAAGATACTTATGAATAAAGGACTGCAGCTGCCCTCTTTCCGCGCAGCGAAGAGAGGGCCGAACAGCGGAGCGCATTCGGGGTGAGTCCACTGGGTCGCGTGAATAACAAAGCGATGCGTTAGGGATAGCAGCGGATACCGGCCTCGTGGCTAAGGCCTGTGCAGTATGAGCGGATAGCCCGGGCCGCAGGTAACGCCCCTTAATTTAAGCTGGAAGCTTAAACAATGCTGTGGCAAGGGTTACGCTGCGCTAAACCCGCGCCAGCGTTCAGGCCTTCAGCGTCGGCTGTAGCAACGTCCGGATCTTCATCTTCAAAAGCTATTTGCTAAATTCCAAAACTCTGGGTATGTCTCTTTTTTCAAATGAAATAATATGATCGTAAGTCAGATTAAGTAGATTTACAACATCAGATGAAATTTGATCAAGGCTAACTTCACATGCCGAATAGAAGTTCTTAAGAAACCTGTATTTACTGGTATCATAAGACACTACACCGTACAAAGTCCATGATTTTATCTTGTCTCGCTCGTTAAAACAGGGGAATATTTGGATTAAATACTTAAGCGAATTGTTTTCCCAACTGATCGACCGTTCATCGAACACTAACCAATCAGAATGACATTCTTTACTAACTCTTAGCTTTTTGCCGGCATTGAAAATTGCAATTCCTTTATCTATTATTACAAAGTGTTGTTTAATTTCTGCTTCATCCATAAGCCAATATAAAAATAAAAAATATTATCACTCTGCTACGTTAAAGCATATTAAACCATATTCTTCAAAACTTATTTTTACCATATTTGCAGCATGAGCAAGATCTGGCAAAAATCTGTTACGGTAGACCAACTGGTTGAGAACTTTACCGTTGGGCGCGATACTGAATTTGATACACAAATGGCGGCTTTTGATGTGCTCGGCTCACTGGCGCATACGCAAATGCTGGAAAGTGTTGGCCTGATGAGTGTGGAAGACCTGAAGCTGGTGCAAAAAGAGCTGAAAGCCATTTACCACGATATTGAAAAAGGTAATTTTGTGATAGAGCCGGGTGTTGAGGATGTGCACTCGCAGGTAGAAAAACTGCTTACCGAGCGTATTGGCGATGCCGGCAAAAAGATACACAGCGGCCGCTCACGTAACGACCAGGTGTTAGTCGACCTGAAGCTGTTTTTCAGAAATGAACTGCAGCAGGTGGTTGCTGAAACTGAAAAGCTATTCCGCTTGCTGATTGAATTGAGCCAGAAGCATAAGGATGTTTTGCTGCCGGGCTATACGCATTTGCAGGTGGCTATGCCATCATCGTTCGGATTATGGTTCGGGGCTTATGCCGAAAGCCTGGCGGATGACCTAGAGATGGTTTTGGCTGCTTACCGCATCACCAATAAAAATCCGCTGGGTTCTGCGGCGGGTTATGGGTCGTCGTTCCCGCTTAACCGTACCCTTACTACCAAATTATTGGGTTTTGAAAGTTTGAACTACAATGTGGTTTATGCGCAGATGGGCCGCGGAAAAACAGAACGTATCATTGCGCAGGCTATATCATCGGTAGCAGCAACGCTGGCAAAAATGGCAATGGATCAGACCCTTTACCTCAGTCAGAACTTTGCCTTTGTAAGCTACCCGGATTCGCTGACTACCGGCAGCAGTATTATGCCGCATAAAAAGAACCCGGATGTTTGGGAGATCATGCGCGGCAAATGCAACCGCCTGCAGGCCCTGCCGAATGATGTAGCTATGATGACCACCAACCTGCCATCAGGCTATCACCGCGAATTACAATTATTGAAAGAGCTGTTGTTCCCGGCGTTTACCGAATTGAAAGATTGCCTGCACATGGCGGCGTTTATGTTGCAGCACATCACTGTAAATACAGATATATTGAACGACCCTAAATACGCATACCTGTTTAGCGTAGAAGTGGTGAACAGGCTTACGCTAAGCGGTGTTCCGTTCCGGGATGCCTATAAACAGGTGGGCTTAGCCATTGAGCGCGGCGAATTTAACCCGGATAAAAAAGTACACCATACACATGAGGGCAGCATTGGCAATCTTGGCAATGAGCATATCGAGCAGGCGTTTAATAAGATACTTACCAATTTCGACTTTGCGAAAGTAGAAAAGGCGGTGAAGGAATTGGTAAAAGAGCCGGGAAGTCCGGAAGTCGGAAAGTCCGCAAAATAATTATTGATTAAATCTTCCGGACTTTCGGTCTTACCGACTTTCGGACTACACTAACATGAACGGACAAAACCGCGAAGATATATATCCCGGCCTTGAGGTGGACATTATCCTTAAGAAAGACCAGCGCAGCGGTAAACGTACGCGCGGCATCGTTAAAGATTTGCTAACCAGCGCCTCGTTTCATTCGCGCGGGATAAAGGTGCGGCTGGAAGACGGACAGATAGGCAGGGTAATAGAGATATTTGAAGATTGATATGGCAACTACAAAACCAATAAAATACAATATCTTTTTCCGCATTGATGCGCAGCACCGGTTACTGATAGCAGTGATTATAAGCGCTATTGTATGTATAGTAGCTTATCCAGCGCTCAACGTGCCCGAGTTGGCATTAACCACCTGGATAGGAGCGGCCCTAACCATCATTTTGCTCAACTGGATCGCAATTTTAGGCACCCATCCCCGCGAGGTGAAGAAGATAGCGAGGTTACAGGATTCCAGCCGGACGTTGCTGTTTGGGTTTATCATATTGGCTGCAGTTGTAAGTTTGGTGGCAATCATTTTCCTCTTGAAAGAATCCAAAGGTTTGTCAGAGGCACAGCGAAATGGACACATACTGTTAGCCATTGCGGCGGTGTTTGTATCATGGTGGCTGGTGCATACCATATTCTCATTACGCTATGCCCATTTGTACTACGATATAGATACCGACGACGGCGGCACACGCCCGGGTGGCGGCCTGGAGTTTCCGGACACCCCAGAGCCTGACTATCTCGATTTTATCTATTTTGGTTTCGTGGTGGGCATGACCTTTCAGGTATCCGATGTACAGATCACCAGCCGTAAAGTGCGCCGTCTGTGCCTGCTGCACGGCCTTATATCATTTGCATTTAATACGGCTATTGTGGCCTTGAGTATTAATGTGATATCGGGGATGGTAAGCCAGTAAGAGAACCTGGATTAAACGGATTTTAGAGATTTTCAGGATATTTACTAAGAGAGCTTAACAAAGCAGTACGAAACTTACCAAGTTAAAACTTGTAAGTTTATAGCAGACTTGTTTGTTTAACCACAGAGACCGCAGAGATTTACACAGAGTGCACAAAGGTTTTTTCTCAGTGCTCGCTGTGGTTACTAATCGTCTACAATATTAAAGTAACAAAGTTTGTTGCGGCATTGGCTTATCCCTATCCATAAACTGCGGTCTTCTGATATTAATATTTAGCTTCTCATTTAGCTTTTCTACTACATAATCTGCCAGTTCGGGCGAGTAGCGTTCGTCGTGCTGGTGCATGAAGAACCATACCGACTGCAGCCCCAGCTTTTGCCATGCTACAATGCGGTCAACCCATTCGTCACAGCGGGCATAGTCGGTAGGGTGGAGGCTGTTGCCTACAAAGCGGATAAAGGCATGCGGCGTAGGCAGTTCCATGTGCACCACATCGCGCCTGCCGCTGGCATCGGTAATAACGGCGCCCATATTTACCTTTTGCAGCAGCTCAAAAACCTGTTTGCGCACTTCTGCATTGGCGAACCATTCTTTATGGCGTAGCTCTACAAACACCGGGATATCTTTTGGCAAAGCTTCGAGGTATACTTTTAGTTCTACGAAGCTTTTTGGGGTATAATTATCGCTTAACTGCAAAAACAGCGGTCCGAGTTTATCGCCAAAGGCTAAAATTCCCTCGTAATAAGTGGTGGTCACATCATCGCAGTTCTTTAACCTGCGGATGTGACTGATGCTTTGCGAAAACTTAGGGCAGAATTTAAAATGCGGATTACTATCGGCTTTTTCCTTCCATTTGCGGATGGTTTCGGGCGGATAAACATTGTAAAAGGTAGCGTTCAGCTCAATGCTGTCGAAATGTTTTACGTATTCATCCAGGAAGTTGGCTTCTTTGGTTTTCAGCGGGTAAATTTTGCCCAGCCACTCCTTACGGCCCCACTTGGCACAACCCACATGTACGTCCAGCGGCTTATCGTTCTTAGCTGCCTTGAGTGTGTTGATGGTAAATTCGCTGTCGGGCGGTAAAGTAAAATCCACCTCCATTAGCTCGCCCGGTGTTACCCTGCCAAATGCCATAGTTCAAGGATTTTTAAGGCAAGATAGGCAAAATACGTAGAG
>JBQCIS010000433.1:0-17689 GCA_051953515.1 Mucilaginibacter sp. | reverse complement strand
TGTGCCTTATGCCGGGGCAGCACTGCATTCAGGACAGGAGTATTACTGGCAAGTGCGGGTTTGGGACGACAAGGGTAAGGCCTCGCAGTGGAGCGAAGCGGCGCATTGGAAAATGGGATTGCTTGATCAGTCGGATTGGACAGCACAATGGATCACGCCCGGATTTACAGAGGAAGCATCTCGCCCGAGCCCGATATTCAGAAAAGAATTTCATCTGCATAAAAAAATTAAATCGGCCTATGCCTATATCACCGCGCATGGTTTGTATGAGGCGCAGATAAACGGCAAAAGGGTAGGCGATGCTTATCTTACACCCGGCTGGACAAGTTATAACAAACGTCTGCAATACCAGGCTTATGACGTTACCGGTATGTTGAAGGATGGCGGCAATGCTGTTGGCGTAACCCTGGGCAGCGGCTGGTACCGGGGACATGTGGGTTATGACCCCACCCCAAACTTGTACGGAAAGGATATAGCGCTGCTTTTTCAGCTGAATATTACTTACACGGATGGAACAAAGGAAACAATTGGGTCTGATAATACCTGGAAATCTTCTACCGGGGCTATCCGCAGCTCCGAGATCTATTATGGCGAGGTGATTGATGACCGGAAGGCGCAAAAAGGCTGGACAATGCCAGGCTTTAACGACAAAGACTGGTATGGCGTAACCGTGGCTAACTTTCCGAAGGATATACTGATAGCTACATATAACGAGCCGGTAAAGCAGCATGAGACCTTTAAGCCCGTAAGAATATTTAAAACACCAAAAGGAGGGCAGGTGATAGACTTTGGACAGAACTTGGTAGGATGGGTGAAAATGACGGTAAAAGGCAAAGCAGGGGATACCATAAGAATTTCGCACGCGGAGGTGCTGGATAAGCCCGGCGACTTTTATACCGCCAATCTGCGCAGTGCTACATCGCAGGATACTTATGTATTAAATGGTGATGGTGCAGAGACTTTTGAGCCGCATTTTACCTGGCATGGTTTCCGCTATGTAAAGATTGAAGGCTACCCCGGTGAATTGAAACCTGAGGATTTTACGGCGATTACCCTGTATTCAGATATGCGTCCGGCAGGAACATTCAGTTGTTCAAACCCGCTTATTAATCAGCTACAGCACAACATCGTATGGGGTCAGAAGGGTAATTTCCTGGATGTGCCCACTGATTGCCCGCAACGTGATGAGCGTTTGGGATGGACAGGCGACGCACAGGTATTTAGCCGCACGGCTACATTTAATTATAACGTGCATAATTTCTTTACCAAATGGCTGAAGGACGTGGCTGCCGACCAATACGGCAGCGGCGCGGTTCCGCATGTGATCCCGGATGTAATTAAACGTGCAGGCAGTGAGCCGGGCGGCAGCACGGGGTGGTCTGACGTGGCAACGATAGTGCCGTGGAACATGTACCTGGCCTATGATGATATACGCATACTGGAAAACCAGTACAACAGCATGAAGGCCTGGGTAAACTACATGCAGGCGCATAGCCAAAACAATCTCTGGAATACCGGCGACCATTTTGGCGACTGGCTGTTTTTTAGCGTGGACGACGACACGAGCGGCATATCTGCCATTACCAGTAAATATCTTATTGCGCAGTGTTTCTATGCTTATTCTACTTCATTGCTTGTAAAGACAGCTGAGATATTGGGCAAAGAAGAGGATGTGAAATATTATACCGACCTGCTGGCTAAGATAAAAAGTGCGTTTGTAAATGAGTATGTTACGCCAAACGGATTGATATCATCCGATACGCAAACGGCTTATGTGCTGGCCCTGCAATTTGATATGCTCCCGGAAAACCTGCGCGCACAGGCAGCAAACAGGCTGGTGCAGAATATACACCGTTACGGTAACCATCTTACTACAGGTTTTTTGGGTACGCCGTACCTGTGCCATGTATTGAGCCGTTTTGGCCATACCGATGTGGCTTACCAGTTATTATTGCAAGACACTTATCCGTCATGGCTGTACCCCGTTAAGATGGGCGCTACCACTATATGGGAACGTTGGGACGGTATTAAACCCGATGGCTCTTTCGAGGCGGTATCAATGAACTCGTTCAATCATTATGCTTACGGCGCTATTGGCGACTGGATGTACCGCGTTATTGCCGGTGTTGACACCAAAGAAGATGCACCGGGCTATAAACACATTGTGATAAAACCGCATTTAGGTGGTAATTTTACTTTTGCCAACCTGGATTACCAAACGCTTTATGGCAAGGTAACCTCTCATTGGCGGATTGACAGTGCTAAGTTTTACCTGGATGTGCAGATACCGGCTAATACTACGGCTACGGTTTATATACCTGCAAAAGACAGCAGTAGCTTAATGGATGGCGGTAAGCCCCTTGCTGCCGACATTAAAGTTGATGGTATGGAAGATGGATATGTTAAGGTTGATGTTGGCTCGGGAAATTATAGCTTTAGTGTGAGTAAGTAATAAAGCAGAGTATAAAAAACGATGTCATCCTACAAACATAGGATGACATCGTTTTTAATTTGGAAGCGGAGCGTAAATGTATCTACACCTTATCAATTCTTACCCAGCGCATACCTGCGGCTTCGGCGGCTTTAGTGCCGGCATCGCCATCTTCAAAAACGAGGCATTCTGCTGGCAGTACGCCCAATTTTTCGGCTGCTAATAAGAAAGGATCGGGGAAAGGTTTGCCTTTTGCGGTTTCCCCGGCGCAAACCATTGTTTCGGGCAGGTCGGCTATGCCTAAAATACCGAGGGTTTTTTCAACGGCGCTGCGTTTGCTGCCTGATACCACACCAATTTTCACCTTACCTTTATGCGCCTTGAGGTGGTTTACTACATACTCAACCGGCTGTACATGGTGCATGTATTCATTCAGAAATACTTCTTCGCGGTCTTCGGCAAATTTTTCGGGAGGAAGGTTGCTGTTGTAGCGTTTATTTATTTCTACCACCACATCAGGTACGGGTAAGCCGGCAAATTCATCAATAATGGAGTCTTCTATATAAACTCCCTGCTGCGCAGCCACATGCACCCAGGCTTTTTTGTGCAGGCCCATATTATCGGCCAGTGTGCCATCGCAATCGTATAAAAAAGCTTTAAAATCACCTGTGGAGAGCAGAGTGAGGGCTTCATATTTTTGAGCGGCTGTATTTTCTGTATTCATTGCCGCAAAGGTACCTAAAATGGTATCATTATGACGAATTGTGATGGGTTAAGCACTGGGTGAGGCGTTTTACAGCTGGAATATCTTATCCATAAACACCCATTTTTGAGTTGAACCTTCAAATGGCTGCTGGTAGGTAAGCATCAGTTCTTCCCATTCCTGCACTTTGGGGTTGGTGGCATCCATTTCGGCCTTACGCTCAAAGCTGAAGCCATCAACTGTTTCCATGATCATGAACAGGCGCGTTGCAAAGCGGTAAATCTGCATATCGGTAATGCCTGAATCTTTAATGCTTTTGGCGATCTCGGGCCAGATGGCTTTATGATGTTCTTCGTAAGTTTTAATCAGTTCCGGATCGTTCTTAAGATCAAGGGTGAGGCAGTATCTGGGCATTGAGTAAATTAGTGTTTGAATGAATAAAAATATGCATTAAATCACTCAATCGATAATTACACTCAGTTATTGATCAATATCGCTTGCAATACCTCTGTTGCTTTTTTGCATTTATTGGTAGTTGTTTCGAGAGAGTAGAGTATTTCGCGGTATTTGATGAGATTGATGGCATCTTTTTCGTTGGCGAAAAGATCAGCCAGCGAGTTATAGTAGATCTGGTCTGACTGGTGTTCGTAATCCCTTATCTGGCGGCATGAAGCCAGCACCATATCTTTTTCAGACGAAGCCCGCAGCAATTTTATCGATTTTTGGATCTCGGTACTGGCGTTTAAGATAATAGCGGCTATTTCTTTTATCGGCGTCATGAAATCTTCTATATGGTACAGGTACATACGCTCGCTTGCTTCGTGTATATAGTCGGCCACATCGTCGAGCACAGCGGCAAGGGTGTGTATGTCCTGACGGTTCATGGGGGTGAATACCACCTTGTCCAGTATCAGGTATATTTTATGGGTAATATCGTCGCCAACATTCTCCAGCTTGTCTATCTGCTTAAAAATTACTTCACGTTCTTCTGCGTTTTCATTGTTCACAGCCTTTACGAGCAGGGTGGCCATTTCGACCGTATTTTGGGCCGCCTGATCGAATAACCCATAAAACTGGGCGCCGTTGAGGAAGTAATTCTGAAAGAAACCGGTCATTTGTTTTAACTATTGCGGGGGCTAAAATACGCAGCCAATATTAAGGTGATATTAAGCGTTAAAGGCGCAATGTTAAGTCTGTGTGAATTCGTTAATAAATATTAATCCTATATATAACTAATTGTTTATCAGTGTTTTGTATGTTGTTTTATTAATTATTGATTAAAAAATATCTACTTGCGGTATATATTTTGAGTTTAGTTAATGTTTAAATAACATCACTAAATGTTAATCTACTCTTAATATTAACGTAACCTAAGGTCCGCACCTTTGGGGTCAAATATTTAACCCTATTTCAGTTATGAAACAAACTTTTACGAAACTATTGGGTATTGCTTCATTAGCAGTATTAATAGCAGGTACAGAGGCGAAGGCACAAACGCTTGCATCTGCTGAATCATTCCACAAAAAAGAAAAAAAGACTGACTCTGCGGCAACTGCAGAAACTACTACCGTTCAAGCTAAAGCTGCTGACGTTGATACTGCATGGCATCCACAAAGAAGAGTTTGGGGCTACGCTTTCGGTGATGCTTATTACATGGGCCACGCTCCGGCAGTAACCTCAACATTCGGTAAAGAAAACAACTATTACCAAACGCCAGCGGGTAGAAACTCTTTCCAGTTCCGTCGTATTTATTTAGGTTATGATTATGATATAACCAAGAAATTTAAAGCGGAAATGTTGTTAGCCTCTGAGCCTACTGAAAACTCAACTCCAACAACTGCAACTTCAGGCGTTACCAGCAATGACAATCTTGCTGACGGCCACATGGGTTTTTATATCAAAAACTTCAATATCCGCGCTCGTGACGTTTGGAATGGTACCGACTTTGTGATTGGTGAAATGGCAACCCCAGGCTTCGCATTGAATGAGCCGGGAACTAACGCTCCTACTTCACTTTCGGAAACTACCTGGGCCTACCGTTCAGTTGAAAGAACCATCACCGACTTCCACAAAAACAACTCTTATGATGTTGGTGCAGCTTTACAAGGTACTTTTGATCCTAAAACCAAAAACTATGGTTACGTAGTAATGATTGGTAACAATACCCAGTCTACCTTACCTGTAGTTTTCAATCCTAACAGTAACTTAAGCCCAACTAACCCGCAGCCAAACACTGGTTTCTTCAAAATATTTTATGGCGACCTTTGGGGTAAATTCTTAAACCAACGTTTATATGTTGACTTGTATGGTGACTATGCCCAGACTTCTTCAAGCATTGCAAACGCCGCTGTTGCTTCAGGTACAGTTGACCCGCTTGAGCACAACATGTTGAAGTTGTTTGTTGCTTACAACCTTCCAAACTTAACTATCGGTGTTGAGGCGTACACTCAGAATTTGAACAATGCTGTTATTGACAACACTACCAAAACTGCTGATAACGCTACTGTACATGCGGCTTCTTTCTGGATTCGCGGTGTATTGGGTAAAGGCTGGAATTACTTCGCTCGTTTCGATACCTATAACCCTGATACTAAATTCAACTCAGGCGATAACTATTCAGTTGCTCCAAACGGCTACGCCGCATTTGACCCAACTGTTAAAGAGCAGTTCTACACTGTAGGTCTTGACTATAACCCAACCAAAAACGTTCACTTTATGCCGAACATCTGGCTAACCCGTTATATGGATCAATATGATTCAACTACTAAAGGTTACTTGCCAAATGATCATACCCTGGTGTATAGGATGACATTCTTCTTCACCTTCGGTAAATAAAAACTTAACAAAATAAAACTTAAAACAGGTCATGAAAGTAATGAAATCATTAAAGTTAGCAGTTGTTGCACTGGCAGCATCATGCTTCGCGATGTCAGCTTCGGCACAGGATAATACCTTATTGGGTGCAGGCAGTACATTCGTATATCCTCTGTTCTCTAAGATATTCTCAACATATCCCGCTTCTAAAGTAAACTATCAGTCGATAGGTTCAGGTGGCGGTATATTGCAGCTGACTAACAAAACAGTTGACTTCGGCGACTCTGATGCGCCGCTGAATGCTGAGCAAACTGCTAAAATGAGCGCTCCTGTACTGCATATCCCAATGACTTCGGGTGCTGTGGTTGTGACTTACAATATTCCTGGTGTATCAACTCCGCTTAACCTTACCGGTAAAGACCTTGCTGATATTTACCTGGGCAAGATCACTACCTGGAATGCTGCCGAAATTAAAGCTACCAACAAAGGCGTTAATTTACCTGATATGCCTATAGTAGTGGTTCACCGTTCTGACGGTAGCGGTACTTCGTTCATCTTTACTGATTACCTTACTAAAGTAAATGCTGATTGGGCCAAACGTGTGGGCCGTGGATCTGCTGTTAACTGGCCAGCCGGTTTGGGTAACAAAGGCAGCGAGGGTGTTGCCGGTTTAGTAAAACAAACTCCGGGCTCTATCGGTTATGTTGAATTAGCTTACGCTATGCAAAACCACATGCCTTTTGCTAACATACAGAATAAAAGTGGTAAATTTATAAAACCAACCCTTCAAGCTACTACTTTAGCAAGTAATGTTGCTTTACCTGCAGATTCTAAAGTATCTGTTACTGATACTGATAATCCTAACGGTTATCCAATTTCGAGCTTTACCTGGGCTTTGATCTATAAAGAGCAAAACTACAATGGCCGCTCGAAAGCAAGAGCTACTGAATTGCTGAAGTTGATGTGGTATAACGTTCACCAGGGTCAGAACTATTGTGCTCCGCTGAATTATGCACCGCTTTCAAAGTCAGCTGTAAAAGTTGCTGAAAAGATTTTGAAATCAGCTACTTACGACGGAAAAGCAATATTATAAATATACATAGCCTAAGGCAAGAAAGCAGAAAGCGAAAAGCGAAAAGGTAATATTAAAAACCTTTAGCTTTTAGCCTTCTGCTTTAGGCTTTTAACTACAACAACAAGATAACCCGAATTTTTGTGGAAACTAATAAAAGATTAAGCCTTTCGAACCGCCAGCTGAAATGGGAATCCCTTTTTAAAAAGGTACTTGTGGTGATGAGCGCCGTTCTGATCATTGTAATGATCGCTTTTTTGATCACATTGATCGTGGAGTCAATACCCTCTATCAAATCATTGGGTGTTGGTTTCCTTTGGGGCAAAACATGGGACCCGGTTAACAATATATATGGCGCATGGCCTTTCCTGATCGGTACATTACTTACCTCATTTGTCGCGCTTATTATATCTTTACCTTTTTCTTATGCTGTAGCCATTTATCTGGGCGAATACAACCCGAAGGGATGGCTTTCTGACCTGTTAAAGAACGCGATAGAACTGATAGCTGCTGTGCCGTCGGTTATTTATGGTTTTTGGGGATTATTTGTACTGGTACCGCTTGTCCGTTCGCTCGAGGTTAAATTTCACGTATTGCCATACGGTATCGGTATTTTCACCTCGGCGCTCATCCTCACCATCATGATCGTGCCTTACGCTGCGTCTCTGGGTATAACCCTCATCAGGATGGTGCCTTCAACGTTAAAAGAAGGCGCTTATGCGTTGGGTGCTACCCGGTTTGAAGTAATTCGCAGTGTAATTATGCCTTATGTCCGTTCAGGCCTGTTTGCGGGCATACTATTGTCATTGGGTCGCGCATTAGGCGAAACCATGGCAGTTACCATGCTGATAGGTAATACCAGCGCTGTGCCTACAAGCATATTTGCGCCGGGTAATACCATGGCCAGTGTTATAGCCAACGAATTTACCGAGGCCGACCATACCCTGTACCTCTCGGCACTGATTGAGTTGGGTCTGGTGCTGTTCCTGGTAACAGTAGTAATTAACTTTATTGGTAAACGGATCATAACACGAGCCACAAACAAATAAGATTATGGAACCAAGATTAGGTATCAGAAACACGAAAAGTATTTTATATAAGAGTGTGGTAATTTTCTTCGCGTTCATTATCACTGTGCCGCTTATTTTTATTTTATTATACATTATAACCCAGGGCGTAACCCAGGTTAACTGGCACTTTTTAACCCACGTGCCTGCACCGGTTGGCGAAACAGGCGGTGGTATTCTGAATGCGCTTGTAGGCAGTATATTACTGGTTATTGTAGCGGCGGTTATCGCTATCCCGTTCGGCATGATGGCCGGAATTTACCTGAGCGAAAACCCAGGTACCAAACTGGCTTATTACACCGGTTTATGTGTGGATGTATTGCAGGGTGTGCCATCAATTGTTGTGGGTATAGTGGTTTATTTCTGGATAGTAAAGCCGCTGGGCACTTTCTCGGCCGTATCGGGCAGTGTGGCTTTGGCCATTATGATGCTGCCGATAGTTATCCGCGCTACTGAACAAACTTTACTGTTGTTGCCGCCATCGCTTAAAGAGGCTGCATTGTCATTAGGTGTGCCCTACCACCGTGTTATTTTAAAGGTAATTATACCATGTGGTTTTGCCGGTATATTATCGGGCATTATGCTTTCGGTAGCACGTATAGCGGGCGAAACCGCTCCGTTGCTGTTTACGGCTTTCGGTAACCCGTATTTATCAGGTTCGCTGGTAAAGCCGATGGAAAGCTTGCCGCACCTGATATACACCTATGCCTCCAGCCCTTATGACGATTGGCACAACCTGGCATGGGGCGCATCATTTATATTATTAATGTTTGTATTATTATTGAACATCATCACGAAAGTGTTAACAAGAAAATGGAAAATACAATTGTAAAAGCTGAGAACTATAACGCCTGGTTTGGCGACAATCATGTTGTTAAGGACGTTAACATCAGCATAAACAAAAATGAAGTTATTGCAGTTATGGGTCCGTCCGGCTGCGGTAAAACCACTTTTTTACGTGGCATTAACCGTATGCACGAACTGATACCCGGTGCTACCGCCAAAGGCAAGATATTACTTGACGGGCAGAACGTGCTCGACATGAATGTGATTTATGTACGGTACAAGATAGGCATGGTTTTTCAGCGCCCCAACCCGTTCCCGAACCTGAGCATTTATGAGAATGTGATAGCCGGTTATATGCTTAACGGTTTAAAAGTGCCGAAAGCAGAGAAGGATGTTATTGTTGAGCGTTCGCTAACCAGTGCCGCTTTATGGAACGAGGTGAAGGATTCGTTGCACAAAAAAGGCACTTTCCTTTCAGGTGGCCAGCAGCAGCGTTTGTGTATAGCCAGGGCTATAGCAATGCAGCCTGAAGTGATTTTGTTTGACGAACCAACCTCTGCACTCGACCCTATTTCTACCTCAAGTGTTGAAGCATTGTTTCATGAACTGAAAGCTAATTATACACTGATCATTGTAACGCACAACATGCAGCAGGCTGCCCGCGTAAGCGATCGTACGGCCTTCTTTTACATGGGCGAACTGGTTGAGTTTGACGATACCAAACAAATGTTCACGGCGCCGAAAGACCAGCGTACACAGAATTATATTACGGGTAGGTTTAGTTAAGCCCCCGGCCCCCTGAAGGGGGAAGATATTATGTACATTTGAATAGAAGAATTAATAAACCTGAATAACTAATTAAACATTCCCCCTTTAGGGGGTTAGGGGGTACTATGACACCATTAGAGCAAGAAATAGAAGCAGTAAAAAGCGAACTTACCAACATGTGGATGCTGGTTCAGTCGCAGCTGAATAAAGCTAAGGAAGCTATTACTTTATACGATAAGGATATTGCACACGAAGTTTTGGTTAAAGAGAAGCGTGTTAACTCTTTCGAACTGAAAATTGACCGTGATTGCGAAAATATATTTGCCTTGTACTGCCCTGTAGCGGTTGACCTGCGTTTTCTGCTGGCGGCTTTAAAGATCAATACCAATATTGAGCGTATTGGCGATATAGCAGCAGGCATTGCCAAATATGTGGTTGATTCGCCATCAAACTTTGATCAGGCTGCGATGGAGAAATCAGGCCTGATCCGCATGTACGAAGAAGCGATCAATATATTTGCCGATACGCGCGTTGCTTTCGAAAAGGAAGATACCGTATTGGCACGCAGTATATTTAAACGCGATGATGTGCTGGACGATATAAATGATAATTCGCCTGCTGTGATCACTGAGATCATAAAAAGCGATTCGTCGGCATTACCTGAAGCGCTTTTCATCCTTTCTATTATCCGTAAACTGGAGCGTGTTGGCGACCAGTCGAAAAACATTGCTGAAGAGATCATATTCTACGTAGAAGCCAAGATACTGAAGCATGCTAAAAGCAGCGGTGACCTTACCGCAGAAGATTAATTTAATATAGTTTTGATTTGAGCGAAGGCGGGCAGTTATGTTCGCCTTTTTTGTTGATGGATGGTTTAGTGCTGTCGGAAGATAGAGCGAAATGACAAATAAAAGATCATGTCATTGCGAGCGGAATGTGGGTAAGACTGTGCAGCGAAGCAACCTCGTCGCTTATCAATTTACACGCGAGGCGGTTGCTTCGTCGCCACAGTGCTTTTCCCCCGTTGCTCCACGCAATTACATGTTTGATAGTCTGGCATGTAAAACATCTGACAAATAAAAACATACTCTTACGCTCTAAAAACCTATTTTTGCCGGCAATGGAAGAATCGCTTAAAAACAAATTTGATAGTATAATTTTTGACCTTGACGGAACGCTTTGGAACAGTACACACAGTGTTGCCGTTGCCTGGGAAACTACAGCCAGGAGCTTTGGCGATGTGATTAAAGATGAGATCACTGCAAAAACCGTTGAATCTATTTGCGGGCTGACATACGACCATATCTTCGAAAAATTATTTCCATACCTTGATGCCGAACAGCGCCTCAGCTTCCAGCAGATGTGCGCAAAGTTAGAGTTGGAAGTATTGGGTAAATCGGGCGGCGATCTGTATCCGAATCTTGAAGAAACCTTAAAATATTTGGTTACCAAATACAAATTGTTCGTGGTAAGCAATTGTCAGAGCGGCTATATCGAGATCTTCTTAAATACCAGCGGATTGGGCAGCTATTTCAGTGGCCATCAGTGCTATGGGACAAAAAGCCAGCAGAAATGGGAAAATATAAGAGATATTATGAAGGATCACGATCTTAAAGCCTCCGTTTATGTTGGCGATACTATCGGCGATTTCAACAGCAGTTACAAGGCCGGTGTGCCATTTATTTTTGCGGCGTATGGTTTTGGTGAAGTAACCGGCGGACAAGTTGCTACCATACAGGAGCTGAAAGAATTGACAGAGATCTTATAACCTAAGCAGTCAGGTTTTCCATAACAAGAACAGCCGCACCTATCAGTTCGGCATCAAAGCCCAGTTCCGATATCAGCAGCTCGGTGCTTGCCGCAAGGCGCGGAATGCAATATTTATTGAGTGCCTGCTGAATAGGGGCCAGCAATATTTTACCTACCACCGCGCCGCGGCCGCTTAGCACAATACTTGCCGGATTCATGATATGGATGAGTATGGCCAGCGCTTTACCTATCTTATAACCCGCGTCGGCAAGCAGTTCTATAGCGAATTGGTCGCCGTCGTTCGCCGCTTCCAGAATAGCGTCGCCAACCAGTTTGGGATGATCTTCCTCGATATAGTTTAATTTGGATACACGGCCTTCTTTTATGCCTTTAATGGCTTTCTGAACTACTACCAGTAATGATGCTTCTGCTTCAAGGCAGCCGCGTTTTCCGCAGGTACAAAGCGTATTGTTATCTAATAACGGTATATGACTAAACTCGCCTGCAAGGCCATCGTGGCCGCGGAATATCTCATCATTTATGATCATTCCTAAACCAATGCCCCAGCCAAGATTTATCACCATAACGTCTTTTTGGTTACGGGCAATGCCAAAGCGCTGCTCGGCCAACGCGATCAAACTCGAATCGTTATCAATAAAGGTAGGGATGCCGGTTTCAGAAGTGAGCAGTTGGGTAAGGCTTTGCCCACCGGCATCAAGATAAGTGTAATTAATGCCTTCGTTAACATTTACAAAGCCGGGCATACCAATGCCGATGCCTGCAAATTTATCTTTGCTGATGCCGGTATCCTGTATATAATGGTTGATCTGCTGTATCAGAAACTGTAATGCGTTGGGATTGTCGCGCAAAGGCAGCTCTACTATCACCATGTCGGCAGCCGGGTTGTTCAGCAGGTCTACCAGTTGTATGCGGGTGGTAAACTGGTCCATTGCCACCGCCAGCATATACATGGCATCGGCCTTAATAGAATATATGAGCGGCCGCCGGCCTCCTCTTGAGCGCGCATAACCGTCTTCAATCACCAAACCTTCTTCTATCAGTTCGTTAATAGCTTTTGATGTTGATGGCAGGCTTTTGTCCAGCAGTTCGCTCAGCTCGGCACATGATCGTCCCTTGTCAAAATACAAATGCCTGATGATCTGATTCTTGAGAGGGTTATTCTTCACGTTTACGCCGATAAGTGCCATAGCCAGCTGAGTTAACCACAATATTTATGCTGGGATAACGCATAAAAGTAGGAATTATTAGCTAATTACGGATAATGTTTAGCAGATACGTGAACTTTTATCCCAATGATGGCCGACCTTTAAACAAAAAAACGCTGTGTTTTTTGCACAGCGTTCTTTTAGTAAATATATAGCTTAAGGAGTATATTTATTGGTGGAACTCGCCGCCGGCTTCAATCGCAATTTCGTCACCGATCATAGCTGCCGGGTATGAAGGGGCAATGCCAAAATCAGAGCGTTTAAGAGTGCCTGTCAGTTTAAAACCGGCATCCGGGGCCTTGGTCATGGGGTTGTTGATAGTGCCGCGGTACCATAGGTCCATAGTAACCGGTTTAGTAACGCCATGAATAGTAAGGTTACCGGTAAGTTTATAGTGACCCGGACTGGTTGTGCCTGCTACTGCGCCCGTGAAAGAAATTGTGGGGTAAGCAGCAACATTGAAAAAATGATCGGAGCGCAGATCGTTATCACGCATATCAACGCCAGTATTTACCGATGCAGCTTTAGCGGTAAGTGTAAATTTTGCATCGCTGAAATCGGCTTTGCCGGTGTTAATGGTTACGTCAAAATCGGTAAAAGCGCCGTCAACGTCAGATACTGAAAGGTGCGATACGGTAAATTTCAGATGCGAGTGCATTTTGTCGAGCTTCCAGGTACCCTGTGCAAACACTGCCGTTTGTAAGGCTACAAATGCAAGCAGTAAGTTAAGTTTTTTCATGATTAATATTTTTTCGGATTTTATTTTCTGCAAATATACCCGGTATTAATTAAATTACATGTTTAAACACGTAATTTAATTGTCAAAATGGATACAGGTACTTTTTAGCTCGTCAGCAGATAATTTAATTGAATTGCCGATGGATCAGGCTGTTTTTAGCCTTTTACTTTCAGCATAGTAAATGCCGATGGAGCAGATCAGAACGCAAACTGATAAAGTGATGTCGACAATGGCATGGGCGGTAGAAATGGCAGAGATTGAGTTTTGCAGGGCGGTCACCGCGTCAGGCAGGGATATTCCGATAAGCGGGAACAAAGTGAATATTCTGAATATATAAAGTTCTTTCATAGGTAAGTATTTAGGTTGTAACAACTATTTGGAATAAAATTATGGCAAGTTTTGCCATAATTCAAAATAAAAGTGGTTTTTTATTTAAGATTTAGCATTGAAGTAAATAATGGATTGAAAGAGTCGAAAAAATTTACAAATAAGAAAAAGTTTTCCGTCTTAAAATGAGTTTGAGGATTTTTTATTCAGGGGAGGCGTTACCTATCGTGTTTTCAATAATTTTATTTAGGTTTGGAGGAACTGATTTTAATTATTTATCTGATCGATCATTAAACCCACATGAAGGTATTCGTAAAAAAGTCTTTAAGCCAGCTGTTGGCCTCGTCAGAAGAAGGCGGAACAACGCTTAAGCGTACGCTTGGAGCAGGTAACCTAATTGCTTTAGGTATTGGCGCAATTATAGGCGCGGGTCTGTTTGTGCGCACTGCCGCCGCAGCGGGCGAACACGCCGGCCCGGCAGTAACCATTTCATTTATAGTAGCAGCTATCGGCTGCGCATTTGCAGGATTGTGTTATGCTGAATTTGCATCCATTATTCCTATCGCCGGCAGTGCTTATACTTATGCATACGCCACCATGGGCGAAATTGTAGCCTGGATTATAGGCTGGGCCCTGATATTGGAATACGCGCTCGGCGCGGCCACGGTATCCATAAGCTGGAGCGAATATGCAAATAACCTGGTAGGGCACCGAATACCCTTTGAGTGGTGCCATTCGCCGCTTGAATCTGTAATGATAAATGGTGTATCGCACCATGGTATCATCAATATACCTGCATTGGTTATCCTGTTGCTGTTATCGTTATTGCTGATAAAAGGCACGCAGGAATCAGCAACTGTAAATGCTATTATCGTTGTTCTTAAGGTGGCCATTGTACTGGTATTTATCGCTATTGGCTGGCAATATGTTAACCCTGCCAACCATACACCATACCTCATACCGGCAAACGCGCCAAGCGTTACGCAGCAGGATGGTTCGGTGTATTCCTATAGTACATTCTTTAATCACGGCTGGGGTGGTGTGCTTAGCGGCGCCGGTGTGGTGTTTTTCGCATTCATCGGTTTTGATGCCGTTTCAACCGCTGCGCAGGAAGCT
This sequence comes from Mucilaginibacter sp., assembly GCA_051953515.1. Classification (GTDB taxonomy): domain Bacteria; phylum Bacteroidota; class Bacteroidia; order Sphingobacteriales; family Sphingobacteriaceae; genus Mucilaginibacter. The sequence continues at coordinate 2,891 of JBQCIS010000433.1, read as the reverse complement.
AAAGATCCAAAACGCGATATGCCGATAGGTATATTAGGATCATTGGCTATCTGCACCGTTTTATATATCCTGTTTTCATGGGTATTAACCGGTGTAGCGCCTTATACTGATTTTATGAAATCAGGTAAAGAGGCTTCTGTAGCTTACGCTATCAGCCATTACATGACGCATTATGCATGGCTGTCGACACTGGTGACCGTAGCTATTCTGATGGGCTTCTCATCAGTTATCCTGGTGATGCTGCTGGGCCAGTCGAGAGTATTCTATACCATGTCGACCGACGGTTTGTTGCCTAAGGTTTTTTCAGAACTGCACCCTAAGTTCCGTACACCATATAAGAGTAATATCATCCTTTTTATATTTGTAGGCCTGTTCGCGGCGTTCCTGCCTGAGAGCGTGGCCGGCGACCTTACCTCTGTAGGTACGCTGTTCGCCTTTGTGCTGGTATGCGTTGGGGTAATCATTTTGCGTAAAAAAGACCCTAACCTGGTACGTCCGTTTAAAACCCCGCTGGTTCCGTTGGTGCCTATATTGGGTATTATCGTTTGTTCGGCCATGATATTCAGCTTGCCGGGCGCAACGTTGTTAAGCGCATTTTGCTGGATGATTGTAGGATTGGTGATCTACTTCGGCTACAGCGTGAGAAACAGCAGGCTGGGCAAAGGAGGCGATATACTGCCGACAGCGTCGGACTTTGAAAAGAAATAAATTGAACCATCAATAATCAATAAAAGGCGCTGATAAAACCAGCGCCTTTTATGTTTGCTTTTATACCACACTTTGTTTTAACTTAGGTACCATAACCAACAACCATTACCATGTACACGCTTAACTTTAAAGAGATACTCTCTGTAACCATGATCCTGTTTGCGATCATTGATATTTTGGGCGCTATACCTGTTATTATCGAATTGCGTCAGCGCGCGGGTCATATCCAGTCGGAAAAAGCCAGCATTGCGGTGCTGGTACTGATGGTGGTTTTTCTTTTTACGGGAAATGGCTTGTTAAGCATTATAGGGCTGGATGTATCATCGTTCGCTATTGCCGGTTCGCTGGTGATCTTCATTATCGCTATGGAAATGGTATTGGGAGTGAAATTCTTTAAGGAAGAAATGCCTGAAACCATTTCTATTGTGCCACTGGCTTTTCCGCTTATTGCCGGGGCCGGTACCATGACTACGTTGCTATCGCTCAAATCGCAATATCAAACACAAAATATCCTGGTAGGTATTGTGGTGAACACGCTGTTTGTGTACCTGGTGCTAAAGAATGTTAAGTGGCTGGAAAAGCTGTTCGGCAAAACGGGTATTAATATCCTGCGTAAGGCTTTTGGGGTAATATTGCTGGCAATTGCGATCAAGCTGTTTAGAAGTAATACGCACTTGTAAACCCCCTCTAAATCTCCCCCGGTAGGGGAGACTTTACCCCTAATCATAAACACCACGTCATGGCGAGGAACGAAGCCATCTCTGCGTATGCAATTCAAACAAGGAATAGTTTGTTAAATGACGTTATTAAAATAATTTCGTTCCATTGATTGGGATAGTTCAGTGATGGCTTCGTTCCTCGCAATGACGCTGTTTGTTAGGCTGGGGGACTAAGCCTCGCCACAAACATGGTATCCGCTTTATTCTCATAGCCTTTCAAAACAGCTTTCACTTCCAGTTTTAATCCTAATTCATTCACCAGAAAATCAACCACATCCTCATTCTCTGCCTTAAACGCAGAGCAGGTAATATAAATAAGCGGTTTACCGGGACTGAGATGCTTTACCACATTGCGCGCAATGCTCTGCTGCAGGCGCTGGAAGAACTCAATACGCTGCGGTTGGAACTGGGCAATCATCTCCGGTGTGCGCCCCCAGGTGCCGGAGCCGCTGCATGGCGCATCGAGGATAATACCATCGAACAGGTAGTCGTGCAGCACCTGGTCGTTATTTTGGGTAAGGTCGAGTATTTTTTTCTGGTACTTGCGCAAGCCGGCCTGCTGAAAGCGCTCATCAAGATTGGCAAGGACGGATTCGCGGATATCGGATACCACCAGTTTAATGTCCGGTTGCAGATCATGCAGCAGCAGCGATTTTCCGCCTGATGCCGCGCAGGCATCCCACCAGTCATCCCATCTTTGGGGCTTAAAATAATTGGCCGTTTGCTGCGACGAATGGTCCTGCACTTCAAATAAGTGCTGATTTGGAAAAATAGCGTCGAGGCGCGTGCCGTTGGGCAGGGCAAGGCAGTTGTTGCCTTCGTCTTTAAACGGGATATCGGCTTTTACCAAATCGGATTTTACCGCGTGCTCTTTGCCTTTATGAATGCGAATAAACAGGTCGGGCTGAATGAAAAATGATTTAAGGAACGCCTTTTTATCAATGTGCTCAGAAATCTGCTCTACCCACGGGAAAACATCATTCAGATTAAAATCGTGATAGGTGGACTTTACCAGCGCAATTTTCTCATCCAAAGTAAAACCCATACAGGCGGCCCACTCAGGCTTAAAGTGCTGCAGAAAAGAATTTACCTGCGTGTTGCACAAAAATTCGGCTGTAACAAGGCGCTCGTCAACAGGCAGGCTGGGCAGCGCTTTGCCTAATCTGAAATAATTATAGATGAGCCGGTTGGCCACGCGGCGATCGTTAGAGCCCATCTGTTTGTTCTGACGGTAAAAGCCGGGTAAAAACTTGCTTAAAGGCGTTTCGGCGGGGTATTCCTCCAGAATGCGCTGGAATGTACGGAGCTGATTGATGGCCTTCATTCTACCTGTTTTAGCTCAAAGTTACTATATAAAAGCAGGTGTACATAGGTATTCACCCACCCAAGGCCATTTTTTTTCTCAAAACGGAAATCGTTATGCATGCCGTTGAACCCGGTTTGTGTGATATTTTTCACACTGTC
>JBQCIS010000432.1:0-11283 GCA_051953515.1 Mucilaginibacter sp. | reverse complement strand
CGTGTAAGACGGCCATTATCGGCAGCACGGTCGGCGCGCTCCTGTTGATTGATGTTTTTCTCTCCGTTCTCCAGGTTCTTGGTTTCGCCTGCGGTGAGCTGACCAGAGCGGATACCATTAGCAATGCGGCCTTGCTGATCGAATTTGCGGCCGTTTACGCGGTTCATAGCGGTGGTAGCAGGATGTCCGCCATTTTGGGCAGCCAATTGATTTCGGTCGTGACTGGCGGCCATTATGTGCGATTGTTGTTGCGATGTAGCCTGGAAGTGACGTTCGTTCATAGCAGACTGTTCTTCAGTAGTAGGACGCGCATTTACGCCGCCTTCACCATTAAAGCTGGTATGATTGTTTACAACCGTATTATTGCGGATAACGGTGTTGTTAATATAGGTATTGTGCACTACAGTTGTGTTTACATTAGTAACAGCTGTATTATACCTGAATACGTTACCGGCCCAAACACCTCCGCCGAAACCAATGCCACTATAACCGAAACCATAGTTAATACCGCCATAAAAGCCGATATGCGGGCCCCAGTAACCGGCATGGAAAGCATATACGCCGCCTGTGTAGCCCCAATAGCCGGGTGTCCATAATAAACCGGCATGTGGTGGTCTAACCCATACGCCCGGTACCCAATAATAACCGGCGTCGCCATAGGCCCAATATCCCGGTGTCCACATGAAGCCATCGCCGGGGCATGGTGGTTGTGTATAAACAGGCAGTGCAGGTGGTGCCAAATGAACAGATACCCCTACGCCAACGCTAACCTGCGCGAATAATTTTGTTGAAGCGACCATTATTATAAAGGAAATGGCCAATGTTTTTACTACTGTTTTCATAATGGAATGATATAATAAGGATGTTTTGGAGGGATAGACCGTCGCTTAGCCGAAAGGTTTAAAGTATAGGTAATTAATAATCGTATAAGCGAATTTATACTATATACTGGCACACTAATTGTTAACTATCAGTTAAATAATTGTAACAGGAATGTTATAATGAGGTATTAACTAACAACAATTATTATGAAAAGGATAATTTTTTTAGCTGCAGCGTTTTTGTTTGCTATCAGTGTTTCAACGGTGTCCGCGCAAAGCGATTCATTAAGGGTGAAGATAAAAAAGCATAAAACAAAAGAAACGATTAAAGCGGTTCCGCACCCTGCGCCACCAGCCACAACCGTTATCGAAAAGCCTGTGCCCGTTCCGGTTGAGGAACCAGCTCCTGCGCCGCCGGCTCCTGCGCCTGCCCCAACAACAATTAATGTAAATCCAGCGCCTGCGCCGGCACCCGCCCCCGCACCAGAGCCAACCACTACTACCATCAGCACAACCACAACCACGCATCCAGCCAGTACGCATGTAACCACTTCGCATTCGCGTACTGCTTATACCAGTGTTAGGCATACGCCGGTAAGGCATACAACAACACACCATTATACAACACATCATTACACAGCCCACAGGCCTTCGGGTTATACTACTCATACTACAACAACGGTCACTAAGTCAAACGAGTAATAAATGTAAATAAGCAAAATGATGGGCTTTACCAACAGGTAAGGCCTTTTTTATGCAGATTAACCACCAACGGCAATAGGTTAATAGAAAAAACTGTAAACTAAAGTTTGCCTGCTTTGTTATTCCTAACAATAACAAAGGAGAATATTATTATGAAAGACCAAACAAAGATTATAGCCGCCCTATTAATTGGCGCCGCGGCGGGTGCAGTAGTAGGCTTGCTTTTGGCTCCCGATAGTGGTGAGAACCTGCGTAATAACATTAATGATTATGTGAACGATGTAGTTAACTCTACGAAAGAAAAAGCTACTTCGAAAATTAACGATATTAAGGAGTATAGTAATCGTGTAGTGAACAACGTTAAAGATCGTTATAACGATGCTTTTGGCGATGTGAACGATTACAGCGACGAATTGATGGATACCATCACAACTAAAGCTGAACGCGCTAAAGACCGTGCGGCCAGTGCTGTTGATGATGCCAAGAGCCGTGTAAAATCAACCTCAAACGAATGGAATAACAACATTCAGGATGCATAACATGTTGTTGATCAATCGTTAGCCGAACAAAATATCTTTAAAAACTCACTAATTGTAAAACCCGGCGATAAGCCGGGTTTTTTTATGTCTTATTATTTGATATGCCAGGTGTTGTTTGACGGATCTGCATCCATAAATATGCCGCCATCAAGTGTTACCGATCTGATGGCTTTTGCGGTTTTAACGTATATATTGATTTGCTTTTGGTTACGCTCCCAAACAGCCGGGGTTTGGTGCAGAGTTTCGGTACTGCCGTTTGCATAGGTTATCACTACATTAAATGGCACGGCATAACCGCCAATGTTTTTTACAAGCAAGCTGTATCCGTTTTTGTCTTTAACCGCGTTTTGCAGCGCAAGGTCGATATAATCATAAGTAAAGAACCAGTTATTAAAGAACCAATTAAGATTCTTGCCCGAACCGGTGTTCATACAGTTAAAATAATCCCACGGAATAGGGTGCTTGCCGTGCCATGTGCCCATATAAAAATGCAGAGCCTTTTTGAAAAGTGCATCGCCAAGCAGGTCCTTAAGCGCCAGATAGCTAAGTGAAGCTTTGCCATAAGCATTGTGCGCATAACCGCCAACCAGCTCGCTGGTAGGGGTAATAATAGGCAGATCCTCACTGCTCGACGGATCGGTAATATACGGAGCAATACGGCTGCGGCGGTAATTCTCCAGCGCACGTTTTTCGCCCACTTCGGTGACATTTATAAACAGTTCGAATGTAGTTGCCCAGCCCTCATCCATATATCCGTAGCGGGTTTCGTTAATGCCCATGTAAAAAGGGAAGTAAGTATGCGCTACCTCGTGGTCCTGCAGTAGTTCTGCCGATGCCAGGTTTTTAATATGGTCGTCATTCACCATCATCGGAAATTCCATGCTCGCATAGCCCTGGAAAGCCGTCATTTTCGGAAAAGGGTAGGGCACGCCAGGCCAGTTATGTGAGTAAAAGTCCAGCTCATGCAGCCCGAATTTTACTGCCTGGTGAAAATCCTGCGCCGTATCGTTATAGGCCGACTGCATAGCCGCGCGCCGACCGGCAGCATCATCCACCAATACACTTGCGCCATCCCAGTTATAATGGTCGCTCAACCCCACGGCCATATCGCTAATGTTATCCGCTTTCCATACCCATGTATTGAGTTTGTTTTGCACGGTGACCTCATGCGCGGCATTATCGGCAGGCGTTACAATATGAATTACAGAATCGGATGTAAGGGAGCGCTGCAGCCTGTTTGCAAACCCGGGCTGTAAAACCTGGGCCGCGTTTTGCAGGGTGCCGGTTGCCCAAACTACATAATCCTTCGGTACGGTTACGCTTAGGGTGTAATTGTTAAAATCGTTATAAAATTCTTGCCGGTCATTAAATTCAAGCTTATCCCAGCCATTATAATCGTCATAAACAGCTACACGTGGGTAAAAGTAAGCGATATAAAAAGTAGTGGAATCGATAACGCCCTCGCGCCCCTGGCCGGTAGCCAGTTGATAGTGAAAGGCAATGTTAAGTTTTACCGAGTCATGCGGCATCAGGGGCGAAGGGAGTTCAACCGTTTGGTTAGTGCCGAGGTTTGCGCTGTTATCCCATTTTTGCGATTGCCCGTTAATGGCAATGGTATCTACCTGCATACCCGGTGTAATATAATCGGGTGTAGTGTTACGGAAACGTGTAACGCTTGATCGGTGAATATTCATGATCAGCTTCATGTTAAGCTGTTTCAATGTATCAGGGCTGTTATTTACATAGGTGATTTGCTCCGAGCCGTGCACGGTGCGGTTGGGTGGGAGTACGGTAATGTGAATGTTGTAGGTGCCGCGGTTCTGCCAGTAGTTGTGCCCCGGCAGCCCGTTGTGCGAGCGTGTACCGTTGGTATAAGCGCGCTGCACATCGCGCGGAATGTATAATTCTTGTGCTTTAAGTTGCAAAGCTGCGAAACAGGTAAGTATAGCCGCAACAATAAATTTGTACTTCATTGAGGTTGTGTATAAGTCAGTTAGCGTTTCAAATATAGTGTAAAATGCCCTTTTTGACGCCGTTATGCGGGTTTTACGGCGAAAAAAGTTGGTAACAAGTATATTACAACTTTTAAAAATTCTTGTAACAGTAGAAATAATTTTATTACTTTGCTAAAGTTATTTTAATAGGGGTATTAAATAACTATTATGGGCTATCCGCAATCTGTGGATAGCCCTCTTTTTTTTAACCAATTTTTTCTTTTAAGCGGATGAGTAAAACCTGAAACCAGTTGATTTTCGCGATAGCACCCGTTAGGCCAGTTCAGGACTCCGCAGTAAAATATTCTTTTGATATGAGTTGAAACAGATGGTCGTTGTCGATGGATTCATCGAAGCATTCGGTCAGCAGTTGTTCAGCCTGCTCTAACTTCAACATCGCCGCTATCATTCTTAAAGTGCGACAGGATGTAATATTAATGTGCTCCAGTAATTGCAGGTAAGCAATAATATCGGCATCAATAAAAAATGTCATTTCCTGGTCTTCATCCAGACAAAAATTATCTTTTATGATGGATTTTATAGGATTACAATTCTTATCTGAAGGTATTTCATTTATCAGCTTATAAACATCCTGTAAGCGTTTTATCTGTCTTTGCACATCTTCCCAGAACTCCTCCATAGCCATTTGCAGCGCAGGAAAAGAAGCCCGGCTGATCAAATGCGACAGATGGCCGTTCAGGTAGCATTTACTAAAATATAACCTGTTTAAATTATGGGCAAATACTTGGTTGAGTGCAACCGTATCGTATGGTTTTGGAGTATCGACGGACATTGTGTTATTTTATTAATGGGGTGATGTAATCTTCCATAAACCCTAATGTATTAAAATAGTTTGAAATAATATCCATCATTTTTTTGCCCGACAGAATAAAAAAAATGTCTCAATATTCGGTTGATTTGCAGGGAGTTAATAGCGGGCCGAATCTGTTTTGGGCAACAATAGCATGAAAACTTCAATAAATAACGGCTCCGGAACCGGAGGGAAAAATCTGCTTAAAGATATGTAATAATGAAACTTGTGATGCAGGTATTTGTTGTTGTTTTTACGTGAGGTAAAATAATTAAATCTATAATATAAATAATATCTATATGGTGCTAATTTTTAGTTAACAATTAATGTATCTATCTATGAAAAAAACTGATTTTGGAAGTTTAGGCAGCAAGGTTGCCAAATTTGTGCTTGCAGGGGCAGTGATGGTCCTGGTGGGCGTTTCGGCTTGTAAAAAAGATAATAAAAATGATAATAACAGTAACATTACTACAAAAGTGACAGAAGCCGATGCCGCTCAATTGACGACCGATGCCATCGTTCCGTCAACAGGTGGTTTCGGGGCACAAGTGAAAATTTTATTGGGTATTTATGTAAAGGAAACAAAACGATTACAATGTGGAGCTAAAAAAGATACTACTATCAGTTATTCAAGTCCGGCTAACTTTATTCCGAACTATTCATATAATTTAAGCTGGAATTACCAGTTGGATTGCAATGCCGGGATACCAAGCCAGTTTGAGTTTGGTTTTTCGGGAAGCAGCAGCTTTGCCGACGCGCTTATGTCTTCTACCGACAGCAACAGCGGCTCATGTACCATAGCCGATCCTTCTGTAACATCCACTGATCTTATGCTTTCGGGCAATTACGAGACTTCGGGCAAGCAAACATCAAATGTGGGTTTTCAGAAAATGTTTAGCAGCGATCTGAAAATAAGTACAAGCAATATACTGATCAGCAAAGTGGCTCAGGATATCGTTTCCGGAACAGCGGTTATTACCATAAAAGGCAACTCAACTTATGGCAGCTTTAATTTTAGCGGTAAAATTACCTTCCTGGGTAATAAAAAAGCCACGCTGGTGCTAAATAGCGGCAAGGTGTACAATATTACCTGGAGCTAAATTTCGTTTGTAACACAGCTACTGATCCGGTCCCGGCGGCCGGATTTTTTTATTCCTCAGGGCCATGTTTCTTCAGCACCATATCCAGAACATGCTGGGTAGTGTCAGGGTAATCAACCGCAATTACTTTTCCGTTCTTTATCCAGTCTAAAATAACTTCGTCATGCTTAGGTTTCAGACTTTTAATAACCGGCACGCCCATCTGTTTCAAAGCCGCGGCATTAAGCTGCTGCTCATATTGCGTTTTCATGGGGATAACCATCAGCTTTTTACCCATAAATAAGGCTTCGGCAGGTGTCTCAAAGCCAGCTCCGCATAATACGGCCGCACTTTGCGCCATACTTCTGATAAAACTTTCGTTACTGATAGGCTGGATGGTTACGTTTTTATGGGTGAAGGCCTTTTTATTGTGCTTGGAGAAAACATCCCATTTTACATCTTTAAACTCGGTAAGGCGCTTTACCAGGCGTTTATCGTCGTAAGCGGGAAGATAAACAGTATAATGCCCGCGGTTGGCAATTGTTTGCTGGCGCACCTGCTGACGAATAACCGGGGTAAATATATTTTTATCAAATTTTGCGAAATGAAAGCCGTATGCATCGGTAACCGGGGCGTAATGTTTCAGTACCAGCTTACCAAGCATATCTGTATCATCCGGTTTCGGCGCTTTGTCGGCCAGTACCGCCGCCTGATGACTCAGGCCGATACATGGTTTGTTCTTCATATAACACGCCCATGCCGATACCGGTTCAAAATCGTTAATCACGAGGTCGTAGTTTTCAACCGGCAAAGCCTGCACTTCTTTAATGAATTTGCGAAACCTTGATTTTACAAATGTTTCCCAGATATCAACGCCCCCTTTTTTGCCAAATACAAAGCCAAAGCCATGTAAAACATATTTTACCTGGAAAGGCAGCGCCAGATCGCCCTGTGTGCCACTTACCAGTACGTCTACATCGCCCATTTTTTTCAAAAGTGGTACAATGTCCATCGAACGGCTTAAATGCCCGTTGCCGGTGCCTTGTATAGCGTATAAAATCTTCATTTTTTTACTTTGGCTTCAAACAAATAAAGAGAGCCTGGCTCTCCTTATTAACTTTAACTGATCTTATTATTGCTGCGAATAAAGAACGGTTTTAATATCAGGTCGCCCAAAATAATTAGCGCAAAGGTGCATTGGTTATATTAACAGTGTGTTAAGTATTTGGTTTAGCCGTATATTTTGTTGATAAAAGGCTTAATTGTTAACAATCACAAAAACAGGTGTTTCTGTAACCTTTATATTCAAAATGTGATTAGGAGCAGTAACTGTTTTCCTGGTCATATCGTCACTGCCCGGATTAAAATTGCAAATTATTGCTGTCGACGCATTGCCAAGACTGAGTTTTGCCGTGGTTGTAGCGCCCTTCTGGTCGGGTATCATCAGCGCGTAAACGCTTTTACTCCCTTTGCGATAAACATCAACAACCGGGTAATGGCTGATAGTGCCGCGGTATGTAAGATCGCCCATAAGGTGCTTGGCCTGATAAATGTAATCAGCCGCCGGACGGCGTTTTATGCTTCTATCAGCCAATCCACAGGAAGCATATTGCGTGGGGTTGGCGCTGTTATCATCATACAACTCATAAAAAAATACCCGCTGAATACCGTGCCGTGCATACATAAATGCCGTACGGATAATCCAATCGGCCTGAGTGATCAACGGCAGTTTGTTGCCGATAGGGATAGCCCGCTGCGGACTGCCCTGGTTAAGATCATACCCGGCCTCAGTGATCCAAACCGGCAGATGATAACGTTTGCCCAGCATCACAAACCGGTCGGCAAGAGTAGCCGCGCCGGTCAGTTCTGGCGCTACACCAATAGTAGCTTGCTTGTTTGAACCCGGTTCAGTGTTATTCGCATAATAGTGGTAATTGATTACATCAAAACAGATGTCAATTGAACCATCCGGCCGCAAGCCACGGTGCACACGGCACCAATTGATCATGGCGCGCACAAACTCCGGGTTGGCGGTAGCTATGCCGCCCATTACCACCTTCATATTCGGGTCGGCGGTTTTTACGCCAACGCCTTTACCCAACCGGCCTTTGTCGCCATCATAAAAGGCCGAAAGGTTGGCTGCATATTCTTCGGCAGTCTGCCGGGCCTTGTCGCCTTTCCACCACTTGTCACGCTCATTGTCGCATTCTATGTAGTGGATAAGCCCCATGCCGATCTTTACCTCATTTACCGGGTCATTGGTCCAGCGCGGCTTGCTGTCAACCGTTACCAGCGCGGCATCCACATGGGTATTGCTACCATATCGTGCCGCAAACTGGAAACCTGCCCTGGCCTGTTCTATATACGATGCCGGGTCACTTTTGCTGGCGCCATAGGGCATGGGCACATTTTCGCCATCGCGCATATCGGCCGGGTAGGTGGCCAGCAGCCAGTCGGGGCATTGTTTAATATCAGCCAGCACATCAATACCATCACGTTTGCAGCGCTCGTAAATAGCATCCAGGTTCCAGCCGCCGCTGGCAGTAGGGTTGAAGGTAAAACTGCCGCGTTTCGGTTCAATTTTCATCCAATCCAGATAATGCCGCACCCCGCCAAAAGCGTCAATAATGTGCATTTTAGGCTCGAAAATATGAAACGGGTCGTTAGGGTTTTTCGGATCTTGCAGAAAATCCCACTCAAAAGCATTTACGCCAAGCTCGTTCTTAAATTCGATAGCATGCTGTGCACGAAGGGTTAAAGAAAGCAGCAATACGGGTACTAAAAGCAGTTTTTTCATAGCTGTAGGGCCAAGATACAAAATTCCGTAGTGCTTTTTGTTTTACGCACACGCCGGCAAGTTGTGTAGCAAGCTGTAGCGTTGTAGCACATGCAACACAGCTACACCTGCTACAAATGCTACACTGGCAGAATAATGTCAGCACGCAGGTAAAAAAAGAGGGTGGCTGCAGAATTACACGAAATATTTTGTGAAAACTGTATGGCTTTTGTCTCTTTCCGGGTAGCGAAGAGAGGGGGCGGCAAGTGAAACGTTGTGGGGGGGGGAGTTAACCGGGGCGCGTGCATAGCAAAGCGACAAAAATGCGTTACCCAATATCAAAAAACACTTATCAACCCAACACCGATAGCGTAAGCGCTATAATATCGTTAAACACTTTAGCATCGGCTGCAGATTTAGAAGCTACACGCAAACCTTTAATGTTATTGATGATAAACTTCGCCAGCAGCCTTGCATCCTGTGCATTGGTAATCTCGCCTTTTTGCTGACCGGCTTTTAGTACCTCGTAAAAGAAGTCTTCCATCTGGCGGTCGTTTTGGCAAAGCATATCACCCACTTCCTTGTCGTTCGGAGCCATTTCTACAGATGCATTAACCAAAAAACAGCCTTTGTGCTCTTTATCGCCTGTAAGTTCAGTTACAATGTTGGCTAATATTTTGCGTATGGCTTCTTTGGTAGAGACGGTATTCTGCACAAGTTCCTTCACCTGTTCATGCGTATTGGCCTGGTAATTTTTCAGCGCCTGCATAAACAGCGAATGCTTATCGCCAAAAGTGTCGTACAGGCTTGAACGGCTTATGTCCAGTTCATCCACCAGGTCTTGCATAGAAGTAGCGTTATAGCCCTTCAGCCAAAACAGGTGCATTGCTTTTGCCAGCACTTCTTTTTCATCAAAATCTTTTGTTCTTGCCATATATAAAGCAGTAAAGCCCTGCCCGGTAAAAGGCAAAGCTATTACTTAATTTAATAAAATACTAAACGAGCAGTTGCAGGCTCGTTACAATAAGCCTTTTAACGTACGCCACCGCCTGCCAGCAAGGTTTCGCCGGTAAGCCAGCGCGAGTCGTCCGATGCCAGGAATACAGCCAGCGGGGCAATATCTTCCGGCTGACCGATACGGCCGAGCGGGGCAGTTTTTTCAGTTTCTTTGTGCAGATCGCTACCGATAATGCCTGCCGCATGTGCGCCTTCGGTTTCTACCATACCGGGGTTAATGGAGTTAACACGGATATTACGCGGACCTAACTCTTTTGAAAGTACATGGGTGATGGAATCAACCGCGCCCTTTGTTGCCGTATAAATAGAACTTCCCGGAGGCGTAATAGCCGTAACTACAGATCCGATGTTGATAATGCTGCCGCCCTTATCGCCAAACTGTTTTACAGCTGCTTTGCTGGCCAGCAGTAAGCCTAATACGTTAGTATTAAACTGGCGATGGAACTCATCTTCTGATACCTCATCTATCGGCGAGAATTTATATACGCCTGCGTTGTTTACCAATACATCCACACCGCCGAAGGTTTTGGCAGCTTCAGCAAACAGACGTTCTACATCGGCAGAATCGGCAACGTTTGCCTGTATGGCAACGGCCCTGCCGCCGTTTTTAACAATATCTTCCACAACCTTTTCGGCGCCCGCTTTGGCCGAAGAATAATTTACCACTACGGCAGCACCGGCAGCAGCCAGATCTTTAGCAATACCTGCGCCTATACCTTTTGATGCGCCGGTTACAACAGCAACTTTGTTTTCTAACTTTTTCATGTTATGTGTTTTTAAAATTCTATTCTGGAACATTTGTTCCGCAAACATAATATCATTTTGGATTGATCGTTCCGGAAAAGATATAAGATTATTTTGGAATGACAATTCCGGATTGATTGCGTTTGAAAGGATGATCTGTTACCTATCCCTTTCATCGCTCAATTGCCGCTGAGGCTACTTCTTTTGTCTTGGACACAAAAGAAGCAAAAAGTCAAGTCAGACCGAAGGCTTCTTTGTCGCACGACCAGTGCTTTAACCCTTGCTCGCCCTGCCCACAAAATCATGCAAAACCTGGGCTTGGTTTTTATCCCGGCCGGGCCGCGCAAGGCCCGTGCTTAGCGAAAATCCCGAGGCCCTGCAACCGCACTTACCCAGCATCGTTTTACCTGATTTTTTCCGAAGCTGTCGGTCTGACAAGAAGGAAGAAAAATCGAAATGCGTCCAAAGGAAGAAGTCCTTCAATTAACAACAGCATAAAAAGAGCGCAAAGGCCGCCGAGGGAAAAGCTTTGGGCTAAAAAGTTGCGGAGAGGCTGTGCGACACCGATTGAGGAGCAAGCTTTTGTGCCGTAGGCATGCCTTTGGTAAAGGGCAAAGGCTCGTGCGGCAAAAAAGCCTTTCCAACGGCTTGATTTTTGGTTCTCGTATGTTTGAAAAGGAATAAGTTTCTTTGGAGAATAGGCGAAGGAATGGGAGAAATATTTTGGTTAAGGGAGTCGGTTTGATATTCCGGAAAAAGAAAGATTCCCCATTTCTTATGCTTCTCCAAGTCTGAACAGT
>JBQCIS010000431.1:0-28151 GCA_051953515.1 Mucilaginibacter sp. | reverse complement strand
GGTGTGGTCGTTAAATTTCTGCAGCCATTCAGTATGCGTTTTCTGGTCAACAAGCTCGGTCAGCAATGGTAAAGTTTCCTTGCAATCGCCCCAAACCGCAACAGTTGTTTTTACGTTTTTATCAATCTCTGCAGGGTCGATATCCAGGTGGATAACCTTAGCCTGCTTTGCATATTTGTCAAGGCGACCGGTTACGCGGTCGTCAAAACGCATGCCTATGGCTATCAGCACATCGCATTCGTTAGTTAATACGTTAGGGCCATAGTTGCCGTGCATACCGAGCATACCTACGTTCAGCGGGTGATCGGTTGGGATAGCGCCAGCACCTAAAATTGTCCATGCCGATGGAATGCCGGCTTTTTCAATAAAAGCTTTAAACTCCTGTTCGGCTTCGCCTAATATCACACCTTGCCCAAACAGTACGAATGGTTTTTTAGCCTGGTTGATAACCTCTGCAGCCTGCTCGATATATTGTTTACGCACAACAGGTTTTGGCCTGTAGCTGCGGATATGGTTACAAGGTGTATAACCCTTGAACTGGAATTTTTGTATCTGTGCGTTTTTGGTTATATCTATCAGTACCGGGCCGGGCCTTCCGCTGCGGGCAATGTAAAATGCTTTGGCAATAGCTTCCGGAATTTCGTTGGCGTCGGTTACCTGGTAGTTCCATTTAGTAATAGGCGTGGTGATGTTGATCACATCTGTTTCTTGAAAAGCATCGGTACCCAGCAGATGGGCAAATACCTGCCCTGTGATACAAACAATAGGCGTACTGTCTATCTGCGCATCAGCCAGGCCGGTTACGAGGTTAGTAGCACCCGGACCGCTGGTAGCAAATACCACACCCACTTTTCCGGATGTGCGTGCATAGCCTTGTCCGGCATGTATACCGCCTTGCTCATGGCGTACCAATATGTGGTTCAGCTTATCGCCGTAGTCTACCAGTGCGTCATAGATGGGCATGATAGCGCCGCCCGGATAACCAAAAATGGTATCCACACCTTCAACAATAAGTGCTTCAAGTAATGCGGCCGAGCCTGTAAGCTCCCGTGCTTGTGCTGCTGCTTTCTCAGCAGTTTCACTGATTTCTTGTTGTGCAACTTCCATAGTATTATTTTATGATTTCACCGATTTGAATAGATCAGAACCGATGACTTAAATATTCTGTTAATCCTTTAAATCCTGTAAATCCAGGTTCTTACATTTCATCCGTTACGCAGCCTTCAGCAGCCGAGGTAACAGTTTTTGCATATTTATACAACAGGCCTTTGCTTACTTTAAGCGCCGGTTTTACCCAGGCTGCTTTACGCGCGGCAAATTCCTCGTCGCTTATTTTTACGTTGATGGTACGGTTTATCGCGTCGATGTGAATGGTATCGTTGTCTTTCACAAAGGCTATACCGCCGCCGTCATAAGCTTCGGGGGTGATGTGGCCTACCACAAAACCATGTGTGCCGCCAGAGAAGCGACCGTCGGTAATTAACGCTACCGAACTGCCCAATCCCGCGCCGAAGATGGCAGAGGTTGGTTTAAGCATTTCGGGCATACCCGGTGCGCCTTTAGGGCCCACGTTGCGGATCACTACCACATCACCGGGTTTGACTCGGCCGCTCTGGATGCCGTGTATCAATTCAAACTCGCCATCAAACACCCTTGCAGGGCCTTCAAAGCTGGTACCTTCTTTTCCTGTAATTTTGGCTACGCTGCCGCCTTCGGCAAGGTTTCCGTATAATATCTGTAAGTGGCCGGTAGCTTTTATTGGCTTCTCAACCGGGAAAATGATCTTCTGGGTCTCAAACTCAAGCGGTTTAATATCGGCCAGGTTTTCGGCAACGGTTTTACCGGTTACCGTTAAGCAATGGCTATGCAGCCAACCCTGGTCATAGCAATATTTCATTACCGCAGGTACGCCGCCTATCTTGTGCAGGTCTTCCATCATGTATTTGCCGCTTGGCTTCATATCCGCCAAAACGGGTATACGGATGCTGATAGCCAGGAAATCGTCCTGTGTTAATGGCACGCCAATGCTTTTTGCCATCGCTATAAGATGCAATACAGCATTAGTTGATCCACCCAATACCATGATCACTACAATAGCATTCTCAAATGCCTCGCGGGTCATGATGTCTGATGGTTTAATATCACGTTCTAATAACACCTTTATTGCTTTGCCAGCCGCTAAACATTCGTCTTTCTTTTCCTGGCTTTCTGCCGGGTTTGATGAAGAATATGGCAAGCTCATGCCCAAAGCCTCAATAGCGGCAGCCATTGTATTGGCGGTGTAGATACCACCGCAAGCACCCGCGCTCGGGCAAGCATTTTTTATCACACCTATAAAATCTTCATCAGCAATCGTTCCGGCCAGTTTCTTACCCAATGCCTCAAAAGCCGATACAATGTTCAGGTCTTCACCTTTCCAGTGGCCCGGTTTTATGGTACCGCCATAAACCATAATAGATGGACGGTTTAAACGGCCCATCGCTATTATAGAGCCCGGCATGTTTTTATCGCAGCCCGGCAGGGTGATCACCCCGTCATAATATTGCGCGCCAACAACCGCTTCAATAGAGTCGGCAATAACATCACGGCTAACCAGCGAGTAACGCATACCTTCGGTACCATTGCTCATACCGTCGCTCACGCCGATAGTGTGGAATATCAAACCAACTAAATCCTCATCCCAAATACCTTGTTTTACCAGTTTGGCCAGGTCGTTCAGGTGCATGTTGCAGGTGTTGCCATCATAACCCATGCTGGCTATGCCCACCTGTGCCTTTTTCATGTCCTCGTCGGTTAAGCCAATGCCGTACAACATGGCCTGCGCCGCAGGCTGTGTAGGGTCCTGGGTGAAAGTTTTACTGTAGCGGTTCAATTCTATACCTTCTGTCGTACCGTTTGCGCTCATGCTTATTTTGTTGTAGTTCTATAATAGGTTTTGTTATTAATTTGATAACGAAAAATCGCTACTGATCAATATTTGCAAGGTAAAAAGACGAGCGTCGAACCACAATAAAAATTTAAAATAGAATTTTTGTCCGTTATTTTTTATTTTATAGATATATAATTATGTTATTATGCAATAATTCAGAATTATATTTTTATGATTGTATACCAAAGTTTAAAATGGTATACGGTATAAAAAATATGCTTGCATAACAAAAATCGGCATATTCTGCGTGAAATGCCAATTTGGTGAAAAGTCGGAGGAAATTAGGGAGATAATTATAATGAAAAAATACTATATATTTAAAGTCGTATGAACCTTCTCCTAAATATTACCAGGCGACCATTTACTGCTCTTATTTTACTATTTGCTGTGACGCCATGCTCTGCGCAAACTATTTGTAATAAATTGCATGATATGAAGCAAACGTATTACGGCTTCTCTCCGCATACGTTGTCAACCAAGCAGATAGATGCCAAGTCTGCCGAGCTTGATAAATTCTGGAACCTTGCCAAAACCGATAAGCCTGTTGCTGCAGCTTGTTTGAAGGATATGATCCTGGCCGAACACAACGATCCTTATTTTTGTTTTGATGCAGCGTCTTTGCTGCTTTCTATAGATGAAAAAGGGCAGTACTTTGATGCTGTGTCAGAGGGTATGAAGAAATGCGACCTAAATGATCTTCAATTAGAGACGTATTTAAAAATGGCATTTTACTTAGGTACAAAAGGACAGGATATTAGTAAACTTAGTGAGAAACTGATTAGTGAGCCAAACGCAAAGGTTTTTTTAACGGAGCACGTTATTACATTAAACGCCGCCGATGCAAGCTTGTTTTTATACAATAAGATGGGTACGCAAAACGCCGAAACAAACCTTATTCATACATTGCAAAATGGTAATACAACAGGAAGGAATAATGCAGCTTTGGTTTTAAGCCTGTTATCTACTGCTAAAGGGGACAGTGTTTTAAATGTGGCAATTACTAAGAAACAGCTACCTGATTCAATAATAAATAATATAAAAAAAGAGCATGAACTTATTAAAGATCAGTTGACCAAATGTGATGGTTCAATGTCAAGAGAAGAAGTGTTAAGCGGATTGAAAGCATACCCAGGAGAACCAAACCAACGATATTCAGAAATTGCGGGCGATCAGTCCTTAGTATGTTCGGCTTTTAAATCATTAAAAGCATCTGATGCTGATGTGATCCGTGCCGCCCGCGACAGATCAACTCCAGGATTATCGGATGAGGCGTTGTACGATTATATAGTGCTGTCTGAAATATTGATATATGTACGTGGGAAATAGTCTCTTATGATTGGATAGATTCATCCCAAGTATAGAATTTGCTTTCCTCGCTTAAATGATATTCATGTTCAGCTTCCAGAATTTTTAATTATTCGTCAAAAATTACAAAGTGTTTTTTTATTAATCGTGCTTGCATCTGCCAATAAGTAAATAATTTTTGTCGGGTGGTAAGCATAGCCATAGATAATTAAAAATTTTATGGATGAGCATTCAAACTTTTGCCGGTATTCACCTTGATATCAAATTAAAATACCATATTTAGGTATGAAAAAAACCTTATCACTATTGCTTGTTTTTACAGGTCTGAGCGCTTATGCGCAAAAATCACTGCTTCGGCTCAATTTGCAGAAAGACAGTACTTATTATATAAACTGCAATATTAAGGTAGGTATAGATCAGTATATAAAAGGGACTCATCATGTAGCTCAAGCAACTGTCAAAGGAACAACAGCGCATAAAATTCTCGGTATTAATGATTCGCTTTATAATATGGAAGTCACTTATAAAAGCATGAGTATCACGTTTGATACTGGCGATCATGAAATAGAATTTAGTAGTGAAAAGGATACATCTAATGTATTTTCAAGACTTTTTCGATTGGTTTTGAATAGACCATTCAGTATGGTGATGAATAAAATGGGAAAAATTATCGAAGTAAAAGGTTTCGATAAGATATTTACTGACCAGATAGCGGATTTGAAATTATCCGAACAGCAAAAGAAACAAATGATATCACAAATGGAACAATCTTTTGGGGATAGTAATTTGAAAAATAATTTACAGGCAGCATTCATTATGTATCCTGAACAGCCTATTGGCGTAAAGGATTCATGGACAAGTAAAACTCATTATGAGACAGCGATAGGTTCAATCGAAATTAATAACGTTTACAGATTAAGTAACATTTCGGGTAATAATTATGAGATAGCCGCCAGAGCTGACATTTTACCGGATAAAGTCACTAATTTCATGCATTCAGGTACAATATATATGCGTAATTTAAATATGCAGGGTTTTTTTAATTATTCTATAAAAATAGATAAAACGACCTGCTGGTTAAGCGAAGTAAAAACAATAAAGCATATAACCGGGAAAGCAGAATTAAAACATAATTTAACCGATACACAGAGTTTGGTCTATCCATTCACTATTGATGGTACGACAGACGTTAAAGGGTGGTAAGTTTTAAATAAAAAAGGCCCGCCAAAGCGAGCCTTCCCAAATACCTTAATATTTTATTACTTGTGGCTGATACCTTCAACCAGTACGGTTACTTTATTGTTGAGACATTCAGCAACGCCGCCCTGTATCATGTAATAATCCTCTTTGTTGCCATTGCGGATGATCAGTTTACCATCATTCAGGGTTGAAATGATCGGCGCGTGGTTGTTCAGTAGCTCAAACTGACCAAGCGTGCCCGGCAATGTTACCGAAGTAGCTTCGCCTTCGTAAACTTGTTTATCAGGAGTAAGAATTTCTAATGTCATATGCTTTAGATGTGCAAATGTGCGGATGTGCAAATGTGCAGATAATTTGCATATCTGCACATCTACTCATCTGCATATCAATTATGCGTTCGCTTCCGCCAACAGTTTTTTACCTTTTTCTATCGCGTCTTCAATGCTGCCTACCAGGTTGAATGCCGCTTCTGGGTACTCGTCAACTTCACCATCCATGATCATGTTAAAACCTTTGATGGTGTCTTTAATGTCAACCAATACACCTTTTAAGCCGGTGAACTGCTCGGCAACGTGGAACGGCTGTGATAAGAAACGCTGAACACGGCGTGCGCGTGATACAACCAGCTTATCTTCTTCAGAAAGCTCGTCCATACCAAGGATCGCGATGATATCCTGTAACTCTTTATAGCGTTGCAGAATTTCTTTTACGCGCTGTGCGGTGTTATAGTGCTCGTCGCCCAAAACAGCTGGGCTTAAGATACGTGATGTTGAATCCAGTGGGTCAACCGCAGGGTAAATACCCAGCTCGGCAATCTTACGTGAAAGTACGGTGGTAGCATCCAAGTGGGCGAAGGTTGTAGCCGGCGCAGGGTCGGTCAAGTCATCCGCAGGTACGTATACTGCCTGTACTGAAGTAATTGAACCACGTTTGGTTGAAGTGATACGTTCCTGCATGGTACCCATCTCGGTAGCCAACGTAGGCTGGTAACCTACCGCTGAAGGCATACGGCCTAATAGTGCAGATACTTCTGAACCTGCCTGTGTAAAGCGGAAGATGTTATCGATGAAGAACAATATATCACGGCCTTTACCTTCTTCGTCGCCATCGCGGAAGTATTCAGCAATGGTAAGACCTGATAATGCCACACGTGCACGTGCACCCGGCGGCTCGTTCATCTGGCCGAATACGAAGGTTGCTTTTGAATCTTTCAGGTCGTCCTGGTTTACTTTGCTCAGGTCCCAGCCGCCCTCTTCCATTGAGTGCATGAAATCGTCGCCGTATTTGATAATGCCTGATTCAAGCATCTCACGCAGCAAGTCATTACCTTCACGGGTACGCTCGCCCACACCGGCAAATACTGATAAACCTGAATATGCTTTTGCAATGTTGTTGATCAATTCCTGTATCAATACGGTTTTGCCTACACCCGCACCACCGAACAGACCGATCTTACCACCTTTTGCATAAGGCTCAAGCAGGTCTATCACCTTAATACCGGTGAACAACACTTCGGTTTCTGTAGAAAGGTCCTCGAATTTTGGAGGAGCAGCGTGGATAGGGCGACCATTGGCTTTATCAAGCTGGGCGATACCATCTATCGCATCACCAACCACGTTAAATACGCGGCCTTTTATATCATCGCCTACCGGCATTTTAATAGCCGATTCGGTATCTACTACCGGCATACCACGCAATAAACCGTCTGTCGAGTCCATCGCTATGGCACGTACGCGATCTTCGCCTAAGTGCTGCTGAACTTCCAGAACGATCTTCTGGCCATTTTCTTTTGTGATCTCTAACGCGTCGAAAATTTTGGGAAGATGTGCGTTGTCGCTAAAGCTTACGTCAACTACCGGACCGATGATCCTTGATATTTTTCCAATGTTCTTTGTTGGCATATAAACCTTTATTTTTTAATAATTTAACACAAAAACAGCGGCTGTTATCGTTGCCGCTCTTTCAGAGGCGCAAAGTTATAATTAATTGATAAATATTTATATAGCAGAATGAAAAAAAGCTTGGGGTATTATTAGCACACCATATTATACTATCTGAGCCAGGTGATATTTACTGATAAATACGGTGTTATATGCGCTTTAACGTTATCGTAAATATTAGCGCCGCTGTTTATTCAAAGCGCAATACAATTTTACCCATGTGCTGGCTGCTTTCCATTAGTTGATGCGCTTCCGCGGCCTCAGTTGCCGCGAATACCTTATATATAACGGGGCGTATCTTATCCGAATCAAAAAATGGCCATATATTTTTCTCAAGGCTATATGCCACCGCTGATTTAAATGCAACATCCCTTGAACGTAAGGTGGACCCTGTTATGGTTAGCCGTTTTCGCATAACGAGCGACAGATCTATACCTACATCCTTGCCCCGCATCATATTGATCAGTACCAGTCGTCCTTCTTCCGCCAGCAATTGCAGGTTAGGCGTGGTATAATCTCCGCCGATCATGTCCAGTATCACGTCTACACCACGCCCGTTGGTAAGCTGATGAACTGCATCCTTAAAGTTTTCTGTTTTATAGTTGATGGCCCTTGTTGCTCCCAGTTCCTCACAAAAGCAGCATTTATCATCTGATC
This sequence comes from Mucilaginibacter sp., assembly GCA_051953515.1. Taxonomy (GTDB): domain Bacteria; phylum Bacteroidota; class Bacteroidia; order Sphingobacteriales; family Sphingobacteriaceae; genus Mucilaginibacter. Next base: position 20,120 of record JBQCIS010000431.1, on the reverse strand, counting down.
CGGCGGTAACATACACCGTATTGCCCATTGCCCTGGCCATTTGTATGGCAGCAACGCCAATACCGCTTGAGCCGCCGTGTACCAGCAATGCTTCGCCCGGTTGCAGCCTGCCGCGGTCAAACACATTGCTCCAAACTGTAAAATAGGTTTCGGGCAACGATGCAGCTTCTATCATGGTGAGCTCATCCGGTACCGGCAGGCATTGTCCGGCGGGTGCGCTGCAATATTCAGCATAGCCACCGCCCGTTACCAGTGCGCAAACGCGGTCGCCGGCTTTCCAGCGGGTAACGTTTTCCCCCACTTTATTAATTATGCCGGCAATCTCCAAACCCGGAATATCCTGCGGTGCACCTGCCGGTGGCGGATAGTGCCCCTTGCGCTGTGCCACATCGGGCCGGTTTATGCCTGCCGCGGCAACCTTTACCAATACCTCATCTGCCGAAATTTCGGGTTTGGGCCTTTCGGCCAATTGTAAAACTTCTGATGCGCCGGGCTGGGTAATGATCACTGCTTTCATGTCGACTAATATCAGGAGTAAAAACCTTAAATAATAGTTGAAAGTTTGTAACAAGATTGCGCAGGGAAATTATTCGCTGCGCAAACTCTCTACCGGGTTTGCCAATGCCGCTTTCAGCGATTGAAAGCTGATGGTTATTAATGCAATTATAATAGCGGCCACACCGGCAAAGGCCGGTATCCACCATTGAATGTTTTGCCTGTAGGCAAATCCCTGCAACCATTTATTCATGATAAGCCAGGCCAGCGGCCCCGCGATGACGATGGCTATTCCTACCAGCCTGATAAAATCTTTAGAGAGCATAGTGGTAATAGCCTTTACGCTTGCTCCAAGCACCTTTCTTATACCTATCTCTTTAGTGCGCTGTTCAGCTGCATAAGCGGCCAGGCTAAATAAACCGAGGCATGCAATTACAATGGCTAATATGGTAAATGTGATAAATAAGCCCCCGGTGCGATTCTCTGTTTGATATGCCGCATCAAAATCCTGATCCATAAAAGAGTATTCGAATTGCTGGGCAGGCGCAAATTTATTCCATACGCTTTGTACTTTGGCAACAAATGGCTTCACGTCTTTGGTATGGAAACGAATGCTCAACGCGCTGTTGTCATTATTCAATAGCATCACTATGGGTGTAATATTATCGCGTAGCGAACTGAAGTTAAAGTCTTTCAATACGCCTATTATCTTAAACTCTTTTATCACCGTTTTGCCATTCTCGTCCTGGGGAAAATATAACTTCTTGCCCGGCGCATTACTTCCATATCCCAATCTCAGGGCGGCGGTTTGGTTAATGACCATGGCAGACGAATCACTTATAAAGTCTGGTGAAAAATAACGCCCCTGGGCAATTTTCATTCCCATCGTGTTCAGGTAGTCATTGTCGACTGACCATACTTCTGTGTAAAGCGCCCCTTTTGCATTGGTTGCCCTGTCTTTAAAAACATTGTTTGGTGCCCGCATCACCCCTGTCGGTAAAAAACCGCTTAGTGTTGCATTATCCACGTTGGTTAATTGCTTAACCTCCTGCTTAAATGCTTTGGTATTATTTAATACCAGTACATTTTTTACCACTAAAACCTGGTTGCGGTTAAAGCCAAGATCTTTGGTTTGTATATAATGCAACTGGTTATAAATAACTAATGTGCCAATGATCAGGAAGATAGAGATCGAGAATTGAAAGACCACCAGGAAATCCCGGAAGAAACTTCCTTTGAAGCCTGAGGCGATTTTTCCCTTCAATACGCTTACCGGTTGAAATGATGAAAGATAAAATGCAGGATAAGCACCCGCCAACACACCAACGATCAATACAATAACTACAAGTACAGGTATTAGCCAGACGAATATATTTAAAGAAAGCGTTAGCTCTTTTCCGGAAAGCTGGTTGAAAAAAGGTAGTAACAACCAGGCTGTGACCCCGGCCAATAGAGAAGCGGACAGTGTTATCAGTATTGATTCAGCCAGAAATTGGCCAATAAGATATTTGCGCGATGAGCCTAATACTTTGCGGATACCCACTTCTCGGGCCCTATTGGCTGAGCGCGCAGTTGAAAGATTCACAAAGTTGATACAGGCTATCAACAGAACAAAAAAGGCAATTATAGAAAATGTATAAACATAAGTGATGCTGCTGTTAGGGCTCAACTCAAATTGTCTGTTTGACCTGAGATGAATATCTGTTACCGGAATAAGGCTTAGCCGGATGAAGTTGCCGCCTTTTTCCATGCGGGCATAATTTGCTTCGCCGAAGTGTTGGTGATATAAATGATTTATTTTAGTGTTGAATGCATTTACATTCGCCCCCTCTTTCAAGAGCACATAGGTATTGATTGAGAAATTTCCCCAGCCGATAATGTCCTGCTTCCCGAGCGACGCCAGGGATAAAAAGTAATCATAATTAAAGTGCGACTGTTGTGGCATATTCCGCATTAAGCCGGTTATTTTATAATTAACATTGCTGGCGGCCAAAGTGAGGTACCGGCCAACAACATCCGTTTTGCCAAAATATTTCAACGCAGCACGTTCGGTAATCACTACGGTATGCGGCTCAGTTAAAGCGTTTTTAGGGTTACCTTCAATCATCGGTAAAGTAAATACATCGAAAAGACTGCTTTCAGCGTAAACGGATTTGCTTTCAGGAATAACCTGCCCCGCTTTTTTGAATTGAATGTTTGATGCTTGCATTAACCGGGTAGTTTTTTCTACCTCCGGAAAGTTGGTCGCTAATGCCTTGGCAAGAGGGGGCGGTGTAATGGCGAATGAACTTGTAGTTCCGCCATACTTAATGTCGCTGTTGATGCGGTATATGCGGTTGGCTTTTGTATTGTAGCGGTCATAACTCAACTCATCCGTTACATAAAACAAGATCAGCAGAAAAGCCACCAGCCCCAATGAAAGGCCTAAAATATTGATTATAGTAAAACCTGAGTTTTTTAAAAGGCTGCGAAATGAGGTTTTAATAAGGTTTTTAAGCATGATGAACAGGTTAGTTTACAAATACTAAGCTACGGATTGCTCCAATGCGTCTTTGTTAAATAAAGTTAAAACTAACTATTTAGTTTTTAAATATTACGTTGTAATTATTTGTTTCATAATAAGAACTATTTTCTTTGCCAATAAAAAACAATACTATGTTATTACAACCCGGCCAACCCGCACCTCCGTTCACGCTAACATCATCTGATTTAAAAACCGTATCGCTTGCCGATTATAAAGGCAAAAAGGTGATCCTTCACTTTTTTCCTTTAGCATTTACGGGCGTTTGCACCACACAACTGTGCACCATGCGCGATAATTTTGGCTATTATGATGGCTTGAATGCCGTAATTCTGGGCATTTCGGTTGATTCGCCCTTTACATTGGCAAAGTTTAAGGAAGAGAATAACTATCAGTTCCAGTTATTGTCCGACTTTAATAAGGAGGCATCGACCGCTTATGGCGCTATTTACGATACTTTTTTTGGTATGAAAGGTGTAGCCAAACGTGCGGCTTTTGTGGTGGATGAACAACAGCAAATTATTTATGCTGAGGTACTTGAGAATGCTTCAGACCTGCCAAATTTCGAAGCAATTGCAGCAATTATAAAGTAATTTAAACTTTTTGTAGCGTATTAAAATAAAAATCCTATTTTTGCAGTCCCGTTCGAAAAAAAGGAAACGGTTCGCATTTGTAGCTCAACTGGATAGAGCATCTCACTACGGATGAGAAGGTTTGGGGTTCGAATCCCTACAAGTGCACAGGATAAAGTGGTTTCAACCCCCTTAACAGCATTAAGCCTTTCAGTAATAATAATACCGGAAGGCTTTTAATTTTGAAAAAAACAAGCATGCTAAACTTGGTATTGTTCGGCCCTCCCGGAGCTGGTAAGGGCACCCAATCACAAAAACTTATCGAAAAATACGGACTCATCCACCTTTCAACCGGCGATCTGCTGCGCGGCGAAATTGCTGCCGGTACCGAACTTGGTTTGGAAGCTAAAAAACTGATGGATCATGGTCAATTGGTTCCGGATGAGGTGGTTATTGGTATGATCAGTAATAAGCTGGATGCCAATAAAGACGCCAAAGGTTTTATTTTTGATGGTTTCCCGCGTACAGTTGCACAAGCCGAGGCATTGGATAAACTGCTGGAGAGCAAACAGTCGGCTATATCGGGCATGATTGCGCTTGAAGTTGACGATGAAGAGTTGGAGCAACGCCTGTTGCTGCGTGGCAAGGACTCAGGCCGCCCTGATGATGCTAATCCGGAGGTGATCCGCAAACGCATCCACGAATACAATAACAAAACACTTCCTGTGGCCGAATTTTACAAAGGCCAGGATAAATTTAAAAGCATCAACGGTATCGGGTCGATCAGCGAAATATTCGACGAGATAGGCACTGTTGTTGATACCTATTAATATAGCAGTCCGGAAGTCTGAAAGTCGGTAAGTCCGAAAGATGGCTTCCGAAGAATATATATCTTTAACTTTCGGACTTACGGTCTTTCCGTCTTTCCGACTAAAAGGCACCTCATGTCGCAAGGCTCAAATTTTGTTGATTATGTGAAGATCTGCTGCCGCTCAGGACACGGCGGCGCTGGTTCTGCGCATTTGCACCGCGACAAGCATACGGCCATGGGTGGGCCCGACGGGGGAGATGGCGGCCGCGGCGGACATGTGATATTAAAAGGCAACGCCCAACTCTGGACGTTACTCCATCTTAAATACCGTAAACACGTAATAGCCGGCGACGGCGACCCGGGAGGCAGCGCAAGGCGTTCAGGTAAAACCGGTCGGGACGAGATATTGGAAGTGCCGCTCGGTACCATTGCCAAGGACGCTGAGACAGATGAAGTTTTATTTGAAATAACCCGGGATGGCGAAACCCGCATTCTTACTGAAGGCGGCAGGGGCGGTTTGGGTAACGAGCACTTTAAATCGGCCACCTTTCAAACGCCACGCTTCGCACAACCCGGCGAACCCGGCAGGGAAGACTGGAACATTCTTGAACTAAAATTACTGGCCGACGTAGGTTTGGTAGGATTTCCCAATGCAGGTAAATCAACCTTGCTGTCGGCAGTTTCTGCGGCAAAGCCGGAAATTGCCGATTACGCCTTCACTACGCTGGTGCCTAACCTGGGTATTGTGGCTTACCGCAACAACAGGTCATTCGTAATGGCCGATATCCCCGGGATTATCGAAGGCGCTTCTCAGGGCAGGGGCTTAGGCATCAGGTTCCTGCGGCATATTGAGCGTAACTCCGTACTGCTATTCATGGTGCCTGCCGATACCAGCCGTACCATTAAAGAAGAATACGAAATTTTACTCAACGAACTTCACGAATACAATCCCGAACTGATGCAGAAGCCACGCGTGCTGGCCGTTACCAAGTCTGACATGCTGGACGACGAACTGCAACAGGAAATGAAAGCCGAGCTGCCAAAAGGCATCCCGTCGGTATTCATTTCATCCGTAGCACAAAAAAATATCGATCAGTTGAAGGATCTGCTTTGGACGGCAATTACTAAGTAGTAGCTTTTTCACCTTGCTGCCATTCCTGTCCAGGGGACTCCTTTGGAGAACGAAGTGAAAGAACTTTAAATATTCCTTTACGAGCTATGCCATATCAAATAAACATAGTTCTAAGGTTCTTCACGGCGTTCAGAATGACATTCATTATTGCGTACTGTATTCACTTCGCCGAAAACAACACATAATCCTTACTCAACTTCTTTGAAGTAAAATTGCTGTACCCCCGAAAAAATTTGGTAAACATGGTATCGATAGCGGCATTATAACCGGCTGGCAGTACCATATATAATGGCCCGTCGTGCCCGTCGTACGCATAATCATCATAGTTTACCGTTGCGACAGACGGTGGTACGTTCAGCGTAATCACCCGGTTATGTTTAATTTCCAGGCCAACATCCGGACTGGTAAAGGCAAATATCGCGTTGCGGTTCTGCTTATCAAGCTGCATGATGTAGTTGAGCGATGGCTGGTCGATATATTCCTGCGCCAGGCCCGAGTTTCCATGTGCAGCTATATTTGTGTTAAAGTGATAGTGTTTTATTAGATAGGCATAATTGGGCACGGCTATCGCGATACAGATAACTGCCAGCAGGACCCGGAAAACCAGCTTAAACCTGCTGAACAAATAGATTACTCCCGGAACTATCAAAAGCCCTATTACCCTGAAATGCCTGCCCTCGTATGATATATTTGCCTGCCGCATAAAAGCAAGGCTGAAAAATAATATAGCAATGGTGTAGAAAACGATAAGAAAAAGCCTGTAATTATTCTTGGGCACGTAACGCATTATTGCCCCGATAAGCGCAAGACTTGTAAGCGCGGAAAGCGCCAGTACAATAAGCGCGTATGTGGGCGAAAGGAGCGAACCCAGCGGGTGGTAAAGTAATCCATGCGCCAGATCGTCTACCGAAAAGCCTGCAAGCAAAGGCGAACCTATCGGGAAGGAAAAATTTTCCCAGTTGATATTCAGGCCCGGGGATGCTGCGGCCGGATTATTGCCCCTTGAAAGGAAGAAAACATAAATACTGATCAGTGCCACTAACGCAGGGATGCCGATCCAGGCAGCATTTTTAAGTAGTTTCTCCATATTCAGCCGCGCGGCAATGGCCGACAGGCGCAGCCACATACACATCAGTCCGGCAGCGTATATCCATATAAATGATGATTTGAACAGGAAACCCAGCCATCCGCTTAATAATATAAAAAGCAGCATTTTTAACCCTGGCTTGTCTATTGCCACACATCCATACAGAAACCATCCCTCAAAGCCGAACAGCAATACCTCACCGCCATTATAATAGGCGAATGGCAGCACAAATGCCTGCTGGCAAACGATAAATATGATGCTCAATGCTGAAACTAATCGTGTAAAGCCGATCTTTCTGAAAAAATAATAAAACCCCAGTATCCCCGAAAGATCGAACAACAAGATGGTAAGCGCTGTTGCATGCCCGGTATCCGATCCCAAAGCAGACTGAAAGAAAAGCGGTACAAGGTATTGCCCCGGCGACCACCAGGTTAAAAATAGCGAGGTGTTTTGGGAGATATCGTCCTGGCTTGGCGCAACGAGTGTATTGAACGGGCCGCCCATCTGCATCGACCGCATTACCTGGAAACCGTGGCTTGGGTCGGGATAAAGTGATGGCGGATGAACCAGTATCAGGATGCCCAGTATAGCCGTAAGGAGTATAACAGCAGCCATAATGATATTTGCGGCCTTTGCTTTCATTCTTCTATCACTCTTGTGCGCACCTTAACCGCTGGATTGCCCTGGTAAACAGCGTAGGCTTCAAGATCTTTTGTGGCAACCGACCCTGAGGTAAGTACCGCGTGCGAGGCAACGGTTATCCCCTGGTTAACAACACACTGCGCGCCTATCCATACGCCATCTTCTAAAATAATACCTCCGGTTATGAGGTCGAATGTTGTTTTCTTATAGTTGTGGCTCCCGGTAAGCAAAAGTGCACCCTGCGAAAGGCATACATTAGCGCCAATGGCGATAGGTACAAGGCAGTCAATCCATACATTTTCGCCGATCCATGTATTGCCTCCAATCGTCAGATGCCAGGGATATTTGATGTTGACGCACGGTTTTATGATCACCCCTTTGCCCACATTGGCCCCAAATAAGCGAAGCAGGAAAACTTTAAAACCGCTAACAGGCACCAGGCTCGTTTTAAAAAACAAAGCATTGGTATATAGCCAGAGCAGTCTTTTTAATGCATTACCGCCGGGATGGTAAGGGTGATTATTATACGCTGAAAGGTCAGTTTGAGACATAAGTGATGTTTGCGCTGATTTGGTACCCAAAAAATGGGTGGCGTATTAGGGCATTAATTTCAAAAATACACTATTTTGCGTTATAATCAGCAGGAAGTATTCGTCGCGAGGTGGCAAACACAAAAATATCATTAATCACAGTCTGTTATAATGCCGAAGCCCACATCGGCAGGTGTATTGAATCAGTAATTGCGCAAAATTATCCCCATTTGGAGTATATTATCATCGATGGGGGCTCTACCGACCAAACATTATCGGTTATTAAGCGTTACGAACATTATATAGCCAAAATAATTTCTGAACCCGATAAAGGGGTTTACGATGCCATGAATAAGGGCATATTGTTAGCTACAGGTAACGTGATTGGGACATTAAATGCAGATGATTTTTTTGCCGCACCAGATGTTCTGACAACCATTGGAGAGGCATTTGGCATTAAATCTGCAGATATTTTATACGGCGATCTGGATTATATTGATTTTAATGAAACTATTATCCGAAAATGGCGTACAAAGAAATATATAAATGGTATTTATAATTGGGGTTGGATGCCGCCGCACCCGACATTCTATTGTAAACGATCGTTATTTGAAGAATTAGGACTGTATAAATTGGGTTACGGCACAGCCGCCGATTATGAATTGATGCTGCGGTTTATGCATCAAACCAATCTTAATGCCATTTATATAAACAAAGTGCTGGTGAAAATGCAGCGCGGAGGGCTTAGCAACCGGAGTTTTTCAAACCGCCTGAAGGCGTGGGGAAATGACCTGAAAGCGATGCGTGATAATGGCATCAGGCTACCTTTGCTAACGTTATTATTAAAGCCGGCACGTAAGATATTACAGTTTTTATAGCATTGTTAATAAGTTGAAAAATAACATTTAAGAAAGCAAGTATAAGTATTCACCTTTACCGTGGATATAGCCACGCCGATTGAACAGTTAGTATGCAGGATTTTTTACACGCTTATCCAGTTATCGCTTACACCTTTATAGTTGCTTTTTCTGCAGTATTAACGCTTCTTGCTATACCTTCCATTTTACACGTTGCGCGTGAGCGGCATTTGTATGATGACCTCGGTAGTTTCAGAAAACATCATGACCATGGTATTCCCCGTTTAGGTGGCATAGCCATTTTCGTAAGTTTTACTATTACCTCGTTACTGTTCGGTTTCGCCGATAAATCGTTACCCGTTAACTATATTTTGGGCGCCTGTATCATTCTGTTTGCAATGGGTATGAAGGATGACCTTACGGGTGTAAACTCAAGCACCAAGTTTTTATTGCAATTTATTGTAGGTACCATTCTGGTTGTATTGGGTAATATTCGTATTACAAGCCTTTATGGGATAATGGGTGTATACGAGCTTCCCTACATCATTAGTGTAGTTATATCTATTCTCCTGATCACGCTTATCGTTAACGCCTTTAATCTGATAGATGGCATCGACGGGCTGGCCGCTACTACAGCTATAATAGCCAATTGTACATTTGGCGGTTTGTTTGTGTATATGCACGAGTATCAGCTGGCATTGGTTTCGCTGGCAATGGTTGGTGCCGTAGCCGGATTTCTGAAATATAACCTGTCTCCCGCAAAAATATTTATGGGCGATACCGGCTCGCTTTTATTGGGGCTGATATCTGCAGTAATGGCCATAAAGTTTATTGAACTGAATAAATTGCCCGACGCCAGGATCGAGGCGATATATTCTGCGCCTGCACTGGCGGCAGCTGTTCTGATAGGCCCTGTTTTTGATACGCTGCGCGTGTTTACCCTGCGTATTGCAAGCGGTAAATCGCCTTTCAGCGCCGACCGTAACCATATCCATCACCGTATATTGCGTTTAGGATATAGCCACATCCAAACCACAGTTATACTTGCCTTTTTTAATGTTGTATCGATAGCTATTGTATTGTTATTCGGCAATGTTGGTAACTTAACACTCATTCTGCTCATCTTCCTCGCCTCAATGCTGCTTAATTGGTTGGTTACCTACCTGCTCCGCTCAAAAGAGCGCGAAAGTATGGCCCTGCGCAATTTTTTCGTTTAACAATTCCTTTACAGGGGTATCAAACTATTTCGCTAACTTTCAGTTGTTTTTGAAGATAAGTGTAAATTTGATCCCGTAATGTCATCTCACCATATCGTTCGTGAAAAACAGGAACCAGCCTTGCTGATACTGGGCCTGGACAGTTTTTCTGATGAGTTGCTTGGGCAACTGCTCGAATGGAGTCCTACGGTTATCGTAACCCCATCAACGGCCGAAAAAGTACACGCCTTTGGTATAAAGATAGACTGGATCATTACCGACCGGGAAGACCTGATATTACAGTCTGACATTAAGTTGATGCCAACCGGTAATGATACCGAAGCCGACGCTGCCATTAAATACCTCATCACTCACGGATATTCTGCCGTAAATATTATTACCGACAACCTGCAACTAAAAGATTACCTGTTTTTTATCGATAAGATAAATATGGTGATCTATTATCAGCGTCAGAAGGTGTATGCGGTAAATTCAGGCTTTAGCAAATGGAAACCTGCCGGCGAAACCATACAACTCATCTCCGAACCGCAGCAACTGCACATTGGCGGACTGGAACCTATCGACGACAATCAGTTTAAAACCACACACGACGGCTTTTTCAGCCTGCAATTTGAACAGCCATTTCTGTTCATTGCCGAAGAGCTCTGATCGCTCAGCCATTAAAACGAAAAAGCGTATTTTTGTACCGTGAGCGAAAAGACCATCCTTAAACTGCAATTACCTACCGACCCAACCTGGGTAACTAATGTGGTAGAAAGTAATATTGAAGAGATATTGACCGATCATGCTTTCTGCGAGCAAAAAGCCGCCAGCAACGCCATAACCCTCATTGTACAAAACCCGCATTTGAGCGATCTGGTGCAGGAAATGATTGCGCTGGCACAGGAAGAGATGGATCATTTTAAAAGGGTACATGATATTATCCTGTCGCGCGGTTATGTATTGGGTCGCGAACGTAAAGACGATTACGTAGGCGAACTGGTGAAATTTATGCGCAAAGGCGGTACCCGCACTGAGCAACTGGTAGACCGCCTGCTGTTCGCCGCCATGATAGAGGCCCGCAGCTGCGAACGTTTTAAAGTGCTGTCAGAAAATATTAAGGATACCGAGCTTGCCGAATTTTACTACGAACTGATGGTAAGCGAAGCTACCCATTACGCCACCTTCATCCGCCTGGCCAAAAAATATGCCGATGGCATTGACGTTGACAAACGCTGGAAAGAATACCTCGACTACGAAGCAGGTATCATAAAAAGCTACGGCAAACAGGAGCGGATACACGGGTAGTTCATGGACGATAGTCGATAAACCAGTATAAGGCCACGTAGCAGTTCTATTTTGCAAATAAAAGCCTTTAGGCATGTGTTTGTTTTTTCTTTAAAAATTTTAAGAAAAAATAAGACGCTAAAACACCAACTACACCACTTATTATAGCTTGAATAAAACTATGGTCTTCATCAGGAAGAAAGAAATGCATTAATGTAACGTATACAATAATATATACAATGAAGCCTATAAAAAACGGTACTATTTTTTTCATGGTTACTATAAAGTTTAAGTGCATGATAAAAATATAAAATTGTTTGAAATCTTACCTTATAGCTTATTGGCGTTGCGTTCAATAATACACTATGGTATATTGCTGTGGTCAATGTCTATCGAATATGAACTAAGAACGAACCACGCCCACCACGTTCCGCAAATAATTATCAATAATGGCCAGATCCACCACATCGTTCATATAGCCGATGTACATATCCGGACGAACGATAATAGCTTTCTGTCCATGAGGGTCGGTTTGAAAGGCTTCGAAAACCTTAAGGTTTTTGCCGGATGGCGGCAGGTAATAAAAATTCAGCACGCCGTTATATTGCTGCGATATCCAGCGGGCGGCGGTGAACAGGAACATCTCCTCAAACCGGCCTAAAATAATAAGTGTGAAACCGGGTTTGCTGCACCATTCATGCAGGTCGGTTTCTCTCTCTCTTTTCTCGTCGTAGATGGGAATATAAGGCAACCTGTCGCCCGCTTTTATTTGGGCGCCATAACTCAGGTGCAGACTAATATCGCTGTTGCGGTAATTGATACCGATCTGCGATACAAGCCTGAAAAATTTATGCCTGATCTTTTCGCTTTTCCACAACTTTTTAAGCAAACGGGCAACTACCAGCTTTTTAAATAAGCCGGCAAACCAGTTTTTGGATATCACGAGGTTAAATGCCGCATCGGTAGAGCGCAGCAGTTGGCGTGCTATGGGCATGCGTTCGCCGGCATAAGTATCAAGAATGGTAGGTTTGATGTTTCCGTTGATCACACCTGCCAGCTTCCATGCAAGGTTATAAGCATCCTGCAAACCGGTGTTCATGCCTTGTCCGCCAACAGGGGAGTGGATATGCGCCGCGTCGCCAATCAAAAAGCAATTCTGCTGTCTGAAATGCTCAGCCATACGATGGTGCAGCTTGTAGGTGGCAAACCAATTGCAATCCATTTTATTGATCGCTGTGTTCATTACCTCCTGCAGGGAAGGCAATATCTCGTCATATTTTACAGTATCGCTATCTTCCAGTTGGGGAGGCAGATTGCCAACAATGCGCATATTGGTATCCGTTATCGGGAAAAATGCCGCAAAGCCTTTCCTGCTCAGGTACAGGTTCACATAATCCGGGTGTTGCTCGTTTATATCCGTATCCGCATCTATCAGGTAAAAAGACTGTTTGTAAGTGCTGCCTTTAAAAGGTATTTGCAGTTTCTTGCGTACGGTGCTATGCGGCCCATCCGCACCTATTAAAAAATCGCAGGTTAGTGTATGCTTACTGCCATCGGCTTGTTGTATTACTGCGCTTACTTTATCTACATTTTGCTGAAAAGATATCAGTGTGCTGCTCCAGTAAACCGGGCAGGCATGCTGGGTGAGGTAATCCAATAGCAGCCGCTCGTTTTTGCTTTGCGGGTACATGAACACATAAGGGTATAGTGTTTCTGTTTCGCCAATATCTCTCAAGGTTAACGATGCTGTAGATTTGCCTTCCTGGTTGATCACAACGCCTTTTGCCTCTTTACCCACGGCAAGAGCCTTGTCCACCACTCCTAATTGCCGGTAGATCTCCATCGACCTTGCTTGTACCGCCAGCGCTTTTGAATACTCAGTAGGGCCTTCCTTGCTGTCGATGATTACGGGCTGTATGCCGTAACGCAATAACTGGGCCGCCATCATCAGGCCCGATGGACCTGCGCCTGCAATTAATACTTTAGTAGCTGTTTCGGTAATGGGCATAATAGGTTAACGGTATAGCAGGAATATGGTTGGTTTTTTATGCAGGTCGGGCACGTGCTTTTTCCACTCACCAACAGTTTTGGTTTGAATGAACTCGTCGGCCCCGCTAATATTGCAGGCAATGCATAGCCGGGTTTGTGGTGAAGTGCTTTTTAGTATTTCTTCCAGCATTGGATTATTGCGGAAGGGGGTTTCGATGAACAGTTGTGTTTGATGATATTTCCCTGCCAGGCCTTCCAATTCTTTTATCCGGCGACTACGTTCGCCTTTGTCTATCGGTAAGTAGCCATGAAAGGTAAAACTCTGCCCGTTAAAGCCGGATGCCATCAGTGCCAGTAAAATGGAGCTTGGCCCTACCAGCGGCACTACTTTTATGCCCATCTGATGTGCCTTGTTCACAATATCCGCGCCTGGATCGGCTACGCCGGGGCAACCGGCCTCACTCATCAGGCCTACATCGTTTCCGGCTTTTAGTCCGGCGAAAAAGTCGGTTTGGCTGTTGTCGCGGTTATGTTTGCCATAATCATGAATGATCAGTTCGCTTTGCGGTGTTTTCAGCCCGGCTTCCTTCAGGAATTTGCGCGCCGTTTTTTCGTTCTCAACAATATACTCTTTAATACTGTTAATAGTATCACTGAGGTAGGGCGTGAATGATTTGGCCGCTGCATTTTCAGCAAGGGGCACGGGTATGAGATAGAGTGTTCCGGCGGACATGTTGCAAAATTGCTTTTTTTATTTTAATTTAAGCATTGAAACACACGGTAACAATTTGAAATCATTAGGCTTAAATTGGTTTATTGAAGGAAGGCTCGATTTCGAGTATAAAAAATATATCCTGCTGGATTATTTACAGGAGATAAACCGCCATTTTGATAAAAGTCGTCTCTATCCAAATCTTGCCGATCTTATCTACCACTATAATAACCTGCTCGCCTTTAAACAGAACAAAACGGTGCTGCAGCAGGCGTTTCCGCAACGCTTAAGCAAGGCGGATATTGAAGCGGTTAAACTTACTTACCGCAAGATAGTGGAAGATGATAACTCCATGCAGGAAATAGAACGCATAATCAGCTACGCCATGCTTAAGATGGATCCGGCGCTGCAAACCGGTAAGGAGATTTATGACTTTGTGGAAAGCCGACTGAATATAGACCCGGTTGGGCTTGTGCCGCTCATGCCATACCAGGGGTATTTTTCGCTGCGTAACGGCAGCGACCGCACCAACTGGGTGTATGAATACCAGTTAACGATTTTCGAAGGCAAAGACGATAAATACCGCGGCATCAATATCCAACTTGTTGATACCTACGAGCAGAGTATTACCAACACACCTGAATCGGTAAAGATCAGCCTTATCAGCAAGCGTAAGCATTTGCCTAACCCGGCGGTGTATTATGTGCAAAGTGATATCAGTTTTCCGCTGGAACAAACGCTGTTACCGGTGGCAAAAAGGAGCCTGGTGAAATATATCATGACAAACTAAACCTGAGCCACGCTAAAAAATATGGAAGAAACTGTTTACAAGTCCGCAATCAGTAAGGGAATACTGATAATGCTTTCCATTGTTATTGTTGTTCCTTTTGTCGCGACTGTCATTTTTAAAGCATGGCCTGGTATAATAGTTTTAGCTTGCGCTGCGGCATTTATCGGGCATCTTTTTGCAATGACGGACTATACCATTTCGGGTAGTACGTTAAAAGTTCGTTCGGGTATCATAATAAACATCGTAATAGATATTGCCACTATCACCAAAATAGAACCGACCCATTCAATTTTAAGTTCGCCCGCGCTTTCATTCGACAGGCTGGAAGTGTTTTATAATAAATATGATAGTGTAATTATATCCCCAAAAGATAAAGCTGGGTTTATAACGAAGTTGAAGGAAATCAATCCGGGAATTGAGGTGAAATAATAGTTAGTACTAACCACAGAGGGCGCAAAGAAGAATAACACAGAGAACACGGAGTCTATCTTTACGCTATGTTCTCTGTGCAATCCTCTACGATCTCTGCGGTTAAAAATCGTCTTATTTCAATTTAGCCAAAGCTGCTTTTATCCTTGGCAGCAGGTCTTTTATTTCCTGCAAGGTAATAGCCCCTACCGATGCACGGAACCAGTTCACGTCGTCGGCAGTGCCGAATGCCGAGAATGGCACGAAAGCGGTTTTGGCTTCTTTAATAAGGTAGAAATTGATATCGGCAGAGTCTTTCAATACCTTACCATCAGGTGTGGTTTTGCCTGCGTAATCTATTTTAATAGTGAGATAGATAGCGCCCATGGGCTCAATGGCATCTACATTAAAGCCTTCGGCCTTCATTTGGGTAAAGCCTTCGTATAAGGCGTTCAGACTGGCCTGTATGTTGCCCTTAAGTTCGGTGAGGTAGCTATCAACAAAAGTATCGTTAGTGAGGAATTTGGCCATCGCCACCTGTTCGGCCTTTGGCGACCAAGCGCCCATGTGCCCCACAATTGCTTTCATATTATCAATTACATGCGCCGGGCCAAAGCCCCAGCCCACGCGTACGCCCGTTGCCGCAAAGCATTTAGATGCGCCATCGATAAAGATGGTATAATCCTTTAATTCAGGGCGCAGGCTTACCGGGTTATAGTGCTGGTGTTCGCCAAAGGTTAATTGCGAATAGATCTGGTCGTAAAGCAGGTACAACGGCTTTTGGCCTTCAGCACGGTTTTTATTTTCAGCTATTACCAGATCGCATATTTCTTCCAGGTCTTTTTTACTGAACATGGTACCTGTAGGATTCAGCGGCGAACACAATGCCAGCAGGGTAGCGCCTTTTAAGTGCGGGCGGATGTCATCTGCCGTAGGCATAAAATTATTTTCAGGCTTGGTAGGGATGATCACCGGGTTTGCGGTAAGCAGGTCGCTGTAGTGGTTGTTATTCCATGACGGGGCAGGGAAAATCACCTTGTCGCCGGGGTCAACAACCGCCAGAAAGGTAGAGTAAATAAGCGGACGCGAACCACCCGAGATCAACACCTGCGATGGCTTGTACTCCAGGTTATAGCGGCTCTTTAAAAAAGCCGAAACACTTTCGCGCAGGATGAGAACACCATCAGCCGGCGGATAATTAGTTTGGTTGTGCTCATAAGCATCAATTATACCTTCTTTTAATTCGGCAGGGATGGGATAGATGTTCGAATCGAAATCGCCAATGGTTAGGTTGGCAATGTTTTGTCCCTGGCGTTTTAGCTCGTTTATTTCGCCGGCTATTTTAATGATTTCTGAACCGTGCAGGTTCTGTGCTAATTTAGAAACACTCATTTTTTGAAAGGTAAAAGGCGAAAGGATAAAGGTAAAAAATCATCCTGTTCGCTTCGTCAAAAGTATTATTATAAAGTGCAAGATTAAAGGATAATGGGGTAAAAGCTTTTAAAACCTTTCGCCTTTAAGCTTTAACCTTTCACCTCAAATCAGGCTAATTTTCGTAAACGGATAATGTGCAGCCAGTGCATTAATCTCAACACAGGATAAACCGGGTCGATCTCGAACCAGCGTGCGGCAAAATTAGCATTGTTGGGGCGTTTGTGATGATTATTCTGAAATAATTCGCCCAGCAGGAAAATATCAAAAGGTGTTGTGTTTTTTGATTTATCCTTATTGTCGTAATTAGAATAACCGTATTTATGACCACACCAGTTTACTATGGCGCCCTGTATTGGCCCCATCAGAAAATGAATAGGCAACAGCAGAAACAACCACCAATGCGTGGCGAATACCACATAAAAAGCAGTGTATAATACGCCGAAACCAATGCGGCTAACCCAGGTTGAACCAATGCGGTCGATAAAACGCCATTCGGGATAATAACCTGCAAATTGTGCATCGGGCTCTTTCAAACGGGCTTCGTATTGCTTGTAGCTGCTGGCAGTGTACATCATCATCTGGAATACATCCTTGAAAAAGTGCGGTGAGTGCGGGTCTGCCTCCGTATCGCTGAAAGCATGGTGCTCACGGTGCATAATGGCATAAGCACGCGGATTAAGAAACGATGCGCCCTGGAAAAAGAACGTCAGGAAATAAAATAAACGCTCGTTGAACTTATTGGTAGTGAACATCTTGTGCGATGCGTATCTGTGCAGGAAAAATGTTTGGAAGAATAAGGAAAGGAACCAGTGTGCTAAGAAAAAAACTAATATGATCACGATATCGCTCTGTAAATAAAAAATATTAGCAAAGATAGGATTAAATGAAGTAACCTGTGGCTGATTTAGAGATATTTAACATTTTTATGTGATTGGGATGAGAGTGAAAACCCTCTTTATCTGTAGACTCAGTGTTAGACTGAAGCAGTATTAGACTGGTTGAAGCAAGGATAGTTTAAACAAGATTATATCGATACATCAGCCACATCAGTAAGGGCAGAATGATCATTACGGCTACCACTAAACCCACGCTACTCTTTTTAGACTTTGTGCCAGAAGAAACTTTGTAGTTGCATGGTATACCATATTTATGGCCGATAAAAGATAACACCTGATCGCAGATGATGGAAGCATTGGTTTTGCTTCCCGGGCCAAAGTCGGTTTGGTTAACTACTACTGAGAAAAGAAAATGGGGTTGAGGGTCGTCCTCTAACAGTACGTAGGCTATACCGGTATCCTGCAAGTCATACTTGCCGGAAGTATCGGCTTCGTATTGCAGTTCTTTGATGTTGGCTATGGGAAATTCGGCAGTCTTTTTTTTCTGGGAGTAGATGATTTTATCTTCCAGCAACTCCAACTTCCACGACCTGGAATTAAGCGGACCGATATCATTTTTGCAGGCGATACTATCGTCCTGTATGTCAAAAACAATGTTCTCGATCCTCATTCCTTCTGCGATGTTTAGTTAACGCAAAAATAGCGATTCATTTTAAATTGAAAGTTAATAAAAATGCCGGTGGGGACACCGGCATGGGGGATTTTATAATATCTTATCATTGCCGGTGTCGTCACCGGCAATCATTTTCTTTTTCTTGCTTCCCGCCTCTACACTATATTGTCTTCGCGCCATCGTTGGTGTTGTCACCAACGATCAAATTAAACCGTCAATTTCTTATACTTAATCCTGTGGGGCGTAGCATCGCCCAGGCGTTTCCTGCGGTTTTCCTCATAATCGGTATAGTTACCTTCGAAGAAATACACCTGCGAGTTGCCCTCAAATGCCAGTATATGCGTACAAATACGGTCGAGGAACCAACGGTCGTGGCTGATCACTACCGCACAGCCGCCGAAGTTTTCCAGCGCTTCTTCCAGCGCACGCAGCGTGTTTACGTCAATGTCGTTGGTCGGCTCATCCAGCAGCAGCACATTTGATCCTTTAGTAAGTGTGATAGCCAAATGCACGCGGTTACGCTCACCGCCTGACAGTACGCCCACTTTCTTCTGCTGGTCGGCCCCATTAAAGTTAAAGCGGGATACGTAAGCCCTTGAATTGATAGGGCGGTTGCCTACGATAATGTTTTCCAAACCGCCGGTAATGTTTTCCCAAACAGATTTGTTGGGGTCGAGGTCATCATGCATCTGGTCTACGTAGCCCAGTTTTACCGTTTCACCTACACGGAAAGTACCGGCATCGGCTTTATCCTGACCGGTGATCAAACGGAACAGCGTGGTTTTACCCGCACCGTTCGGACCGATAATGCCTACAATACCCGCAGGCGGCAGCGAAAAGCTCAGATTATCGAACAATATCTTATCGCCATAAGCCTTGGATACCCCGTTGGCCTCGATCACTACATTGCCCAAACGCGGACCGGGTGGAATAAAGAGCTCCAGTTTTTCTTCACGCTCTTTGGTTTCTTCCGAGGCCAGTTTCTCATAATTTGATAAACGCGCTTTCGATTTGGCATGGCGGCCTTTTGGCCCCATGCGCACCCATTCCAGCTCGCGCTCCAGTGTTTTCTGGCGTTTGCTTTCGCTTTTCTCTTCCTGAGCCAGTCGTTTAGCCTTTTGGTCAAGCCATGACGAGTAATTACCCTTCCATGGAATACCCTCACCACGGTCGAGTTCCAGAATCCAGCCGGCCACATTGTCGAGGAAGTAACGGTCGTGCGTAACAGCTATAACGGTACCTTTATATTGCTGTAAGTGCTGTTCCAGCCAGTCGATAGATTCAGCGTCCAGGTGGTTGGTGGGCTCATCGAGTAATAACACATCCGGTTCCTGTAAAAGCAAACGGCAAAGCGCCACGCGGCGGCGTTCACCACCGGAGAGTACCGAAATTTTGGTATCCGGTTCGGGGCAGCGCAAGGCGTCCATCGCGCGTTCCAGTTTCACGTCAATTTCCCACGCATTTACGGCATCTATCTTGTCTTGCAGTTCGCCCTGGCGGTTCATCAGCTTGTCCATTTTGTCGGGGTCGCTGTAGTATTCTTCCAGTCCGAATTTCTCGTTTATTTCTTCGTATTCTTTCAATATGGCGGTGATCTCGCTAACGCCCTCTTCCACCACTTCCCTAACGGTTTTGTTAGGGTCGAGCTCCGGCTCCTGGTGCAGGTAGCCAACGGTATATCCCGGTGAAAATACCACCTCGCCGATATTGGTTTTGTCTATTCCGGCTATGATTTTTAATAAGGATGATTTACCCGAACCATTTAAACCGATCACACCGATCTTGGCGCCATAGAAAAACGACAGGTAAATATTTTTGAGAACTGTTTTTTGCGGGGGGTAGATCTTGCTCACCCCGGCCATTGAAAATATGATCTTTTCGTCTGCCATCGTTCTGATTATTGAATGACTGAATTAGTGATTGAGTGAAAATACTCAAATATTGCAGCGGCAAATATGGGTGAAATATGATGGATTACCTAAAGGAAAATTAGCCTTAGTGCGGATGCACGCGACCCAGTGGACTCACCCCGAATGCGCTCCGCTGTTCGGCCCTCTCTTCGCTGCGCGGAAAGAGGGCAGCTGCAGTCCTTTATTCATAAGTATCTTTCTATTGTCTCAATAACTGATGGGGTGTCGTTTAATATTT
>JBQCIS010000430.1:0-14109 GCA_051953515.1 Mucilaginibacter sp. | reverse complement strand
TACCTTTTGCAAGAATTTACAGGAGAATGCCGACTGCAAAAAAATTACGCTTACCAATGCGCAATACACTGCGCTGGTAACCTATATCGATAACACCTTCAGGCGTAACGCAGCAAACCAAACCATTAACATAAAAACCACGGCGAACTACGACAACGAAGATGCTTTTTATGAGGCCAAGGGCCGTTACAATCTCTTTTACACCTGTAACACTTGGACGAACGACGCCCTGAAAGCCTGCGGCCAAAAAGCATGTTTGTGGACAGCGTTTGATGCAGGGATATTCTATCACTATAGGTGAACCAAGATTAAACGGATTTTGGGAATTTTCAGGATATGAATGTAGAGACGCAACATTTTGCGTCTCTACAAATAAATCAACACAAAGTCACCTTTCAGCTTTAACCTTTTCCCTTTAACCTCAATAAGCTATCTTTGCGCACATTATGAGTAAGCATGGCAGGATATTAGTTGCAATGAGTGGCGGAGTTGATAGCTCTGTGGCGGCAGTAATGCTGCACGAGCAGGGCTATGAAGTGATCGGCCTGACCATGAAAACCTGGGATTATGCCTCATCAGGCAGTAACTCAAAGGAAACCGGCTGTTGCAGTCTGGACAGTATTAACGATGCCCGCGCATTGGCGGTTAGCTATGGTTTTCCACATTATATCCTCGATATCCGCAACGAGTTCGGTGATTTTGTGATCGATAATTTTGTGGATGAATACCTCGCCGGCCGTACGCCAAATCCTTGTGTACTATGCAATACACACATTAAATGGGAAGCGTTACTTAAACGTGCCGACAAGCTGGATTGCGAATTTATCGCCACCGGCCACTATGCCAATATCCGTTTACAGAATAACGGCCGCTATGTGATATCAAAAGGCAAGGACGAAAACAAGGATCAATCTTATGTGCTTTGGGGTGTATCGCAAAAAAACCTTGCACGTACCAAATTCCCGTTAGGCAGCTTTTCAAAACCCGAGATCAGGCAGATGGCGCTGGACATGGGTCAGGTTGAACTTGCAGCCAAAAGCGAAAGCTACGAAATATGCTTCGTGCCGGATAACGACTACAGGGCGTTTTTACGCCACAAAGTGGAAGATCTGGAAGAACGTGTTGCAGGCGGCAACTTTGTTCTGGCAGATGGCACCGTAGTGGGCCAGCATCAGGGCTATCCGTTTTACACCATTGGTCAGCGTAAGGGACTGGGCATAGCATTGGGGCAACCCATGTTTGTTACCCGCATTGAACCGGCTACAAACACCGTGGTTTTAGGCACAGCCGAAGAATTACAGCGTAAAGAAGCATGGGTACGAAATCTCAACCTCATTAAATACGAAAACATTAACCAGCCGCTGGAAGCCGTAACCAAAATACGTTATAAGGATGCAGGCACCCAAAGCACTATACAGCAAATGGGCGAACACATGAAGGTTGATTTCCATCATGATGTGAGCGGCATAGCGCCGGGGCAATCTGCTGTATTTTATGAGGGAAATGATCTGTTGGGTGGAGGATTTTTGATTTGACGGGGGATTGGTTGGAACGCTGTAAAGTTGAAATGTTGTAACGTTATTTTCAGCGAAGCGGCATATAACATTTCAGCGTTTGCACTTTACAAGCTTACAACGTTTCAACCAACATTTCAACGTTCCAACCTTTCAACATTACAACCCCTTCTTACCAACAAATCCCACAAACCTATTTGCGTTTCCCCTTCTTTATCTTTTATTTGCAGAAAATTATTGTTTAAATGGCTAAGAATTTATTGATAGTCGAGTCGCCTGCCAAGGCAAAAACCATTGAAGGATACCTCGGTAAAGACTTCACCGTAAAATCAAGTTACGGCCATATCCGCGATCTGGTAAAGAGCGAAGATGCAATTGATATTGCCAATAATTTTGAACAGAAGTACGAGGTACCTGCCGATAAGAAGCAGGTAGTTAGCGACTTAAAGAAATTAGCTAAGGAAGCCGAAACGGTATGGCTCGCATCCGATGAGGACCGCGAGGGAGAAGCTATATCATGGCACTTATTTGAGACTTTAGGCTTAAAGGACAACAATACCAAACGCATCGTTTTCCACGAGATAACCAAACCCGCCATTTTAAAGGCGATAGAGAACCCGCGTAAGATAGACTACAACCTGGTAAATGCCCAGCAGGCACGCCGCGTGTTAGACAGGCTGGTAGGCTTTGAGCTTTCGCCGGTTTTATGGAAAAAGGTAAAACCATCACTATCAGCGGGCCGCGTACAGTCGGTTGCAGTGCGGCTGATTGTTGAGCGTGAGCGCGAGATCAACAAATTTCAAACAGAAGCCGCTTTCAAGATCGTGGCGATATTTGGCAAAGGCCGTGAAGCATTTAAAGCCGAACTGCCCGAGCGCTTCAGCAAACAGGAGGATGCCGAAAAGTTCTTGCAAGACTGCATCGCTGCTAACTTCAGCGTGAGCTCGCTGGAAACAAGGCCAACCAAACGTTCGCCTGCTGCGCCATTCACTACTTCTACCCTGCAGCAGGAAGCCAGCCGCAAACTGGGTTATTCGGTATCGCGCACCATGTCTATCGCGCAAAAACTGTACGAATCGGGTTACATTACTTATATGCGTACCGACTCGGTTAACCTTTCTGATATTGCTTTGAATGCGGCAGCACAGGAGATCGTATCCGCCTACGGCGAAAAATATCATCAACAGCGTAAATACAAAACCAAGAGCGCAGGTGCACAAGAAGCGCACGAAGCCATTCGCCCAACCTATTTCAACCAGCATAGTATTGACGGCGATAATTCGGAGAAACGCCTGTACGAGTTGATTTGGAAACGCGCTATTGCTTCCCAAATGAGTGAAGCACAATTTGAGAAAACCACCGCAAAGATCAGCATATCAACCCGTAATGAAGAATTGATTGCCAATGGCGAAGTGATGAAGTTTGACGGCTTTCTGAAAGTTTATCTCGAATCAAAAGACGATGAGGATGATGCTCAGCAGGATGGCGAGAATGCAATTCTCCCGCCATTGGCCAAAGGCCAGCAACTGACCCTGCAGGAAATGTCGGCTACCGAACGTTTCTCGCGTCCGCCGGCAAGATATACGGAAGCCAGCCTCGTGAAGAAGCTGGAAGAATTAGGCATCGGTCGCCCGTCTACTTATGCACCTACTATTTCCACCATCCAGAACCGTGGTTATGTGGTAAAAGAAGAACGCGAAGGAAAAGTACGCAACTTCAGGGTGCTTACGCTGAAAAACGGCAGCATTGCCAAAGAAGAGAAAACCGAAAATACCGGTGCCGAAAAAGGCAAGCTCTTCCCTACCGATATCGGTGCAGTGGTAAACGATTTTTTGGTGAATTATTTTAAAGGGATAGTAGATTTCCATTTCACGGCTAAAGTTGAAAAGGAATTTGACGAGATAGCGCAGGGCATGAAGGAATGGACGGACATGATCCGCTCATTCTATAACCCCTTCCACCAAAACGTAGAAAGCACTATACAAACTGCCGATAAAGCAACCGGCGAGCGCGAACTGGGCACCGATCCGGTAAGCGGCAAAAAGGTATCGGTACGTATTGGCCGTTACGGCCCGTTTGTGCAGGTTGGCGAAAATGCAAGCGAAAACGACAGCAACAAGCCGCTATACGCCAGTTTACGCGCCGGGCAAAGCATTGAGACCATCACGCTGGAAGATGCCCTGGAACTCTTTAAATTACCTAAAAAAGTAGGCATATTTGAAGATAAGGAAATGACCGTGGCAATTGGTAAGTTCGGTCCTTACATCAGGCATAACAGTGCATTCTATTCACTGCCAAAGGGTATCGACCCGCTGGATGTGACCGAAGAAGGCGCTATTGAGATCATACAGGATAAGCGTAAAAAAGACGCCGAAAAAGTGATCAAAACCTTTGCTGAAGATGCAACCGTAAAAGTACTGAACGGTCGCTTCGGCCCTTATATCGAATTCGGCAAACAAAACGTTAAGATACCCAAAGGCAAAGATCCGCAATCGCTCACGTATGATGAATGCAAGGAATTGGCCGCTGCAGCAGACAAAGAGCCCAAAAAAGGCGGCAAGAAGTTTGCGAAAAAGAAGTGAATGGTTGATTGAATTGATTAGGTGAATGGTTGTTTTAACTACTCACTTAATCAACCCAATCAACTACTCACCAAACAAAACACCATGATAAAAGACCTCCCCGATAATAAAGTTGAAGATATTGCCATAGCGGTTGCCCTGGAGAATGAAAGTGCAGATAGCAAGCTGTGGTATGTGTACCTGATCAACCTAAAAAAAGAACCGATCGAGAACGTGCTCATTACTTCCAGGGGGTATGGCGAACGCAATGGCGAGCAGGTAAAAACTTCCACGCTAAGGCACATGTTTCCGCGGGTGGAAAGCGGCGCATCAATACTCATTGAACCGATTGATGAACAAACCTTCGGCCTTAATAATGAATACTGGCTCAGCTATTATATCGGTAAAAATATTTACGATAAGAAGTTCATCTTCCTGCCTGAAAGCATTGTTGAAATGAATTTTATCCGCCTGCCGGTAATCAACAAGCCCGGCGTAATGATCGGGTAATATTTTTTTATATTTAACCCACTTGTCATTTCGAACGACAGTGAGAAATATTTTGCGACGATTGGATTTGTCGCCATGCATTGCGCATAAGATTTCTCTTCGCCGCCTGCGCTATATCCTGCCCGGCGCGTAGAAATGATATAAAACTGAATATTTAACATGCTCGAACAATACGATCTTCATAACCTGATGGTGCTCGATATAGAAACCGTATCGCAATACAAGCACCATCACGAAATGCCCGAACATTTTCAGAAACTGTGGGATAAAAAAACGCAGTATCAGCGCAAGGAAGAAACGTCAGAAGATTTTTACTCCAACGCGGGTATCTGGGCAGAATTTGGCAAGATCAT
Source organism: Mucilaginibacter sp. (assembly GCA_051953515.1). Lineage (GTDB taxonomy): Bacteria > Bacteroidota > Bacteroidia > Sphingobacteriales > Sphingobacteriaceae > Mucilaginibacter. The sequence continues at coordinate 9,171 of JBQCIS010000430.1, read as the reverse complement.
CTGCATATCTGTCGGCATATTTACACGTGGCAAACCGGTTGGCTTACGCGTAAAATCATTTGCCGGTAAAGACGAGAAGCAATTATTACTTGACTTCGCCGCCATGCTGGCTAATCAACCTTCCGGACTGATCTTATGCGCGCACAACGGTAAAGAGTTCGACTTTCCGTATATCTGTCGCCGTATGCTTGTTAATGGTATAAAATTGCCGGTGCAGTTAGAAATGTCGGGCAAAAAGCCGTGGGAAATCAATCACCTGGATACCATGGAACTTTGGAAATTCGGCGACTACAAAAATTACACGTCCTTAAACCTGCTTACTGCCATTTTTGATATCCCTACCCCTAAAGATGACATCGACGGCAGCCAGGTGGGCCACGTTTTCTGGCACGAGGACGACCTGCCGCGCATTTGCACCTATTGCCAGAAAGACGTAGTGGCTACAGCCCAGTTGCTCAGGCGTTATCGCGGTGAAGAACTGATTGCCGATGAGGATATTACGACTGTAGGTTAGCCCTTCACGCTAAAAAGGCGCATAAATTCCTCAGCGCAATTAACCATATTTACAGAACCGATAAAAATAGCCGACCGCTGATGCAGGCGGGTAACCTCAGTTTCAAGTATGCGCGTATAGCCGTTGCTTGCCTTGCCACCCGCCTGTTCTATAATAAATGCCATAGGGTTACACTCATAAACCAGCCGTAACTTGCCATTAGGCGCCGTAGACGTAGGAGGATAAATAAATATGCCGCCTTTTATAAGGTTGCGATGCAGATCAGCCACCATGGAACCAACATAGCGCGATTTATATGGCCGGTTAGTTGCGTCGTCCTCAACCTGGCAATGTTTGATGTACTTTTTTACACCTTCGGGAAAATGGGCGTAATACCCTTCGTTTATCGAATAGATCTCACCATCCTCAGGTATCCGCATATCAGGGTGCGACAAACAGAATTCCCCTATCGATGGATCGAGTGTAAACCCGTTTACCCCTTTACCTGTAGTGTAAACCAACATGGTAGATGAACCATAAACCACATACCCTGCCGCAACCTGGCGCGTGCCGGGCTGCAATACATCATCCAGTGTGGCAGATGCACCTATTGATCTTTTACGGTAAATAGAAAAGATAGTGCCTACCGGGACATTCACATCTATATTGGATGAACCATCCAGCGGATCAATAGCCACAATATACTTGGCATCCTTAGCTACCAGGGAATCAATGCGGATAATGTCCTCGTTCTCTTCCGATGCTACAATACAGCATTCACCGCCACTGCGCAGGGCCGATATAAATTGCTCGTTGGCATAAACATCCAGCTTTTGCTGGCTTTCGCCCTGTATATTGGTACTGCCGGCATTACCCAGTATATCCATCAGTCCGGCCTTGTTTACTTCACGGTTAACAATCTTGGCCGCGATACCGATATCCCGCAACAAGCGCGACAGCTCGCCTTTGGCATAGGGTATGTCGGCCTGCTTTTCAATAATAAACTGCCCAAGCGTTTTAACAGGCCGGATGGCGGGCTGATATGACAGCACCGCATCCGTAATGGGTTCCTTTAAAAGTAATTCCATGTTTATTCTCATTAAACTGCCTTAGCCAAAACCGGTTCACTTTTCAACTGATCTTCTATCTGTTTTATCGCCTGCACGGTTTTCATAAATGAGTCAGGCGTTACAGAAATGGAATCGATACCTTCCTCAACCAAAAACTGCGCAAAGTCCGGATAGTCTGACGGCCCCTGTCCGCAAATGCCCACCTTCACCTTCATTCGTTTAGCTGTTTTAATGAGGGATGATATGGTATTCCGCACAGCGTCATTGCGCTCATTGTATAAGCTGGCAACAAGTGATGAATCCCTGTCAAGGCCCAGCACCAACTGTGTAAGATCGTTCGACCCGATAGAGAACCCGTCGATAAATTTACCAAACTGCTCTGCAAGTATCACGTTTGACGGTATTTCGGCCATCAGGAAAACTTCCAGCCCGTTTTCACCGCGTTGCAGGCCGTATTCGTTCATGGTTTCGTAAACCATCATCAGTTCGTTCACCGTACGGCAGAAAGGTATCATTACCACCACATTATCAAGCCCCATTACTTCGCGCACCTTTTTTATAGCGCGGCATTCCATACCAAATGCTTCTTTATAGGCTTTTGAGTAATAGCGCGATGCTCCTCTCCAACCTATCATCGGGTTCTCTTCTGTTGGCTCAAAATATTTGCCGCCTGGCATATTGTAGTACTCGTTTGTCTTAAAGTCAGAGAAACGAACGATCACTTTATGCGGATAAAATGCCGCTGCTATTTTGCCTATACCGTAGGATAGCTTTTCAATAAAGAAGTCTTCGCCATCCTTATAACCACGGGTAACATCCTTAACATGGGCGGTAAGCTCTTCATCGCCAAGTTCTTCATGTTTCAATAGCGCCATTGGGTGTACCTTTATGTAGTTATTGATCACAAACTCCTCACGCGCCAGTCCTACACCCTTATTCGGGTAGTGTGCATACTGGAAGGCTATATCCGGCGAGGCCACGTTCATCATAACGGGTGTTTCAATTTCGGGCAGGTCGGCCAGGTTATGCTCTGTTTTTTCGAAAGCGATAACGCCGTCATAAATAATGCCAGCCTCGCCCTCTGCACATGAAGCGGTTATTTGCTGACCGGTTTTTAATATAGAGGTAGCTACCTCGCAACCTACAATAGCCGGCACGCCCAGTTCGCGGGCAACAATAGCAGCATGGCAGGTACGGCCGCCTTTATTGGTGATAATGGCTGCAGCCTTTTTCATTACCGGCTCCCAATCCGGGTCGGTCATGTCAGTTACCATGATGTCACCTTTTTTGAAATTAACCTGGTGAATGCTCTCAATACCATCCAGCACATGCACCGTGCCCGATGCGATCTTATCCCCTACGGCAATACCTTTCAACAGTACTTTATCGCCGCGCAGTTTGTCATTTATCTTATAAGCGGTAACGGTATTGATCTTTTTACGCGAGTGGATTGTTTCCGGCCTGGCCTGTACAATGAATAACCTGCCTGAATTACCATCCACAGCCCATTCCACATCCATTGGGCACCACCTGCCTTTTATATCAGAATAATGGGTTTCAATAATGCTTACCCATTGGCTTAATTGCAATATCTGCTCATCTGTAAGGCAAAAGCGGTTACGTTCTGCCGGGGTTGTTTCAATAACCTTTACCCTTTCATTTTCGGCAATGCTGTAAACCATTTTGCGGTCTTTATTGCCTAATTTTTTCTCTATGATAGCTTTATAACCTTGCTTCAGCAACGGTTTATGAACAATATATTCATCCGGGCTTACCGAACCCTGTACCAACATTTCGCCCAAACCATAAGCGGCATTGATCAGTACTACATCTTTAAAACCGCTCTCCGTATCCAGTGAAAACGCAACGCCCGAAACACCCCTGTCTGAGCGGACCATTTTCTGCACACAAACAGAAAGCCCGATCTTGAAATGATCGTACCCGAATGATTGACGATAGCTGATGGCCCTATCGGTAAACAACGATGCAAAGCAGTTTTTAATAGAGGTTAACAAACTTTTCTGACCGCTGACATTCAGATAAGTATCCTGCTGCCCCGCAAATGATGCGTCTGGCAAATCTTCAGCTGTAGCGGATGAACGCACAGCAACATCCATGGTATTGTCATCATAAAACAGGATCAGCGATTTGTAACGCTGCATGATCTGCTCCTGCATCTCATGCGGAAATACGCCGTTTTGTATCAATTCCCGTATACGTAAACCACAATTGCTCAATTGCTGCAGGTTATTGATATCGGTATCAGCTATTATCTGCCGGATAGCCAGGTCAAGCCCATTATGTTTTATAAACTGATGATAAGCCGGTGCAGTAACAATAAAGCCATCAGGGATATTGATCCCAGCCTGTGACAAATGCTGCATCATTTCGCCAAGAGAAGCGTTTTTTCCGCCAACCAATTCTATGTCGCCTATCGAAGCATCGGAAAGCTTCATGGTGTATTGCTCATTTTTCATCGTGTATATTTTTAATAGTGATGGATATTATAATGGGCTGTTTTTTTATTGAACCCATAACTGTTTGATAATTGGAATTTATTTACACAAAAGTATTATGCCCAAAAATGCTTTACTTTGTAAATCTTAATTAGAAATGATACCATATTAACATTATAAATATTTTATAGTATATTTTTGATTATAATAATACAAATGAAGTTTTATCTCGATCATTTACCGCAAGACGATACCCGCTCTTTCAATATTTTTGAAGCAGGCTATTACCATGCGCTGAATGATTTTCATTACCATACAGAATTAGAAATCGTTTACATAGAGGCAGGGCAGGCAACGCTGCTAATCGGTGATCATTTTGAGCAATTGCAGTCGGGCGATATGGTTATGATCGGTTGCAATGTGCCGCACATGTTTAAGTTTGAGCGTTTTGCCTACCATAACGACCTGATGAAACAAGGGGAAATCCCGATAGAAACCAAGCTATTAACCCTGCACCTTAATCCCGATGTTTTTGGTGAAAGCTTTATGCGGCTTCCGGAAAATAAGCTATTAAATACCCTATTGAAAGATGCACTAAATGGCCTCATAATAAAAGGCGAATGCCGCGATCAGGTGACCGCACTGATGAACCGGCTTTTAACTGCGCCTAATTACGAACATATACTTCTGATCATCCAGTTATTAAATGTTGTGGCGTTAAGCAACGAAAAACAATCCATTACAAAACCACCCGGCGAAAACGCCTATAACAAGCTCGATGAAACCCGCCTTACCAGAATCTATCTCTACACTTTGAATAATTTCTCAAGGGTGATCAAGCTACAGGAGGTGGCCGATATTGTACACATGGTACCCAACGCCTTTTGCCGTTATTTTAAGCTCCGTACCAATAAAAGTTATTTCGATTTTCTGCTTGATGTGCGCGTGCGCCATGCATGCAAACTATTAAAAGAAAAAGATTACAGCATTGTTGTAGTGTGCTACGAGTCAGGATTTAGCAACCTGTCAAACTTTAACAGGCATTTTAAATCCATTACAGGCAAAACCCCGCTCGAGTACCGCAAACACTTCCAGGCATAACACAAATCAGTTTCCCGGTTCATAATCAACGGGCAACATTTCGGGCATGCGGCTATCGCCCCATGGGCCTTCCATCAGCACATCCTGTATATTAATAATAATTCCATTATTATCGAAATAAGCGTAAGGAGCATTAATGGTAATGGTAGAACCAGCTCCTTGCGCCCCCTTGTAAACCACGTATAAACAATCGGCATATTTTAAGGCGTATTCACCCGGTATGTTAGTACGATAAGCATATTCGTTTGCTTCGAGCGGTGTGGTTACCAATGTGGATATGTATTTATTACCCATGCCTTTATACTCGGGATTAGGTTTTCTGATCAATCTTTCAACCGTAAACCCCTCCTCTTTTGTCTTACCGGCAATAATAGCCCTTAAAAAATGCATATCCGATCCCAGATAGGTGTTAAGCCTTTTTTGCTTCCATTTTTTGATACGGTGCTGGCTGCCGGGCATGTTTTCAAAAAAAGCAGTGCCATAATACAACAGGATTCCATTTTTTCTATCATCGCGATAAGCATACAGCATGTATTTTATTTTGTAGCCCAGCGCCTTGTTTTCAATTAGTAAAAGGCCATCTGCTTTAGCTGTAAAAACACCTTCATCGCTATCAAAACTAAGCACATGCGGATTCAGGACAGTAAAATTTTCCGCATTATCTGAAAGGCCGACAAACCCTCTTTTAAAACGCTCGTAATCTTTTTCCCAGTTTCGGGGCGGCCCTATTCTTACCTCTTTCAGCATAGTATTCTTTTTTGCTATACTGATTGTATTTAGCACAACATCTTTATTTACAAGCACAACCTGGCTATAAGCCGAATACCCAACTACTGATACAATAAGCGTGTATTGGCCGCCTCTCACCCCGTTAATGGTAAAGCTGCCATCGCTATGAGTTGATGCGCCCGCTGAAGCATTCCCCAAAAATACGCTGGCTCCTGCAACTGGTGTTTTCGTGGCTGAATCGACCACCCTACCGGTGATACGAAACTGCGCGAATAATGATAAAGGCAATGAAAGCAGTATTATGGTCAACAATTTACGCATAGAACAAATTTAAAAACTAAATAATTAGTTACAAATAGGCCGGGCAACTCCTTTGCTGACACGGTATTTTAAACCTATCTTTATTTATTACTGCAAACCGCCAAAAAACAAAATAAAAACACTTTTTAGAAACTTTCTATTTTACAATTGGCGCTTGCATTTAAAAAGCCCTGTGTAACAATATGGATATATTTGCATATCCTAATTCATGACGGTATGAACGACTTTATTGCCGCCCGCTCGCAAATGGCCCTTTCGCTTGGGTTTCACATCATCTATTCGTGTATAGGCATGGTAATGCCTGTTTTTATGGCCATTTCACATTACAAGTGGATCAAAACAGGCAATCCGGTTTATCGTAACATCACCCAGGCCTGGAGCAAGGGCGTAGCCATATTTTTTGCTACCGGCGCGGTTTCGGGCACAATGTTGTCGTTTGAGCTGGGGTTGTTATGGCCTAAGTTTATGAGATACGCCGGGCCGATATTCGGCATGCCCTTCTCGCTGGAAGGCGTGGCGTTTTTTGTGGAGGCAATAGCGCTTGGCTTTTTCCTGTACGGCTGGAACAGGCTGAATAAATGGTTCCACTGGTTTACGGGTGTAGTAGTAGGAATAAGCGGGGTTGCTTCCGGCATTTTAGTAGTTTCGGCAAATTCATGGATGAACAGCCCCTCAGGCTTTGACTATGTAAACGGCCAATACCTCAATATCGACCCTGTAAAGGCAATGTTTAACGAGGCCTGGTTCTCAGAAGCATTGCACATGACGCTGGCCGCATTCGTAGCCACTGGATTTGCGGTTGCCGGCATCCATGCGCTTATGATATTACGCAAGCGAAACGTGCATTTTCATACACAGGCATTTAAGATCGCTATCATTTTCGGCGCAGTGGCGGCCGTTCTGCAACCTTTAAGCGGCGACATTTCTGCCAAAGGCGCGGCAAAGCGTCAACCGGCAAAATCTGCCGCAATGGAAGCCAATTTTCATACGATTGACTATTCTCCATTACTGATAGGCGGCGTACCGGATACAGTGCATAAGGTTGATAAATACGGGATTGAACTACCCGGCATGCTGAGTTTTCTGGTATATGACAATTTTAAAACACCGGTTGAAGGCCTTGATAAGATACCGGCAAAAGACCAGCCCAATGTACCGGTTACCCATTACGCCTTTCAGGTCATGGTGGCAATAGGCTTCTTTCTGACGTTTAGCGGGTTACTGTACTTCCTGGCCCTGTGGTGGAAACGGGCGTGGCTATTCCGCAACTGGTTCCTGAAATTATTCATCCTTGCAACACCTTTAGGTTTCTTAGCCGTGGAAGCCGGATGGACGGTGACCGAAGTTGGCCGCCAGCCGTGGATAATACAAGGCGTAATGCGCACCAGTGAGGCCGTTACCCCAATGCAGGGCATCCAATACACCTTCTACCTGTTCACTTTTGTATATTTTACGCTAAGCATCGCCGTGGTATTTCTGCTGGGCAGGCAGATAAAAATGGTTCCGGCTTTGTACGATAAAAATAAATGATATGCTATACGTCGATATTATATTCCTGTTTTTTGCTATCGTGCTGTACTTTTTGTTGGGCGGGGCCGATTTCGGCGCGGGCATTATCGAGCTGTTTACATCTGATAACAATAAATCGCGCACGCGCAAAACCTCTTACCAGGCCATCGGGCCGATATGGGAAGCCAACCACATGTGGCTCATTATCGCAATAGTGATATTATTTGTTGGCTTCCCGGTTATTTACAGCGAACTGTGCACTTACCTGCATATCCCGTTGCTTATTATGCTCATGGGCGTTATTGCAAGGGGTACGGCATTCTCTTTCCGTAACTACGATGCAATAAAGGACGAAAGAACGCAAACCTTATACAACCACATCTTTGTTTACTCAAGCTTTATTACGCCATTGTTTTTAGGTATTACGGCAGGGAGCGTTATTTCACGACAGATCGATCCCCTATCCAACGACTTTCTTACAACCTATGTTTACAGCTGGCTCAACTGGTTCTCCATATCGGTAGGCTTGTTCACCGTTGCGCTCTGTGGCTTCCTCGCAGCGATATACCTGATCGGCGAGGCAGAGGAGCAGTTCGATATAAAGCGTTTCACCAAAAAAGCAGTGATCATGAACGCGGTGGCCGTTGGCTGCGGCGGGCTGGTATTTCTGACCGCCGAGATCGAAAACTTACACTTTGCCCACTGGCTGTTTGGCAACCCGGTAAGTTTTACGGCTATAATTGCGGCTTCGTTATCGCTTGTGTTATTGTGGTATATGCTAAAGAAAGGCCATACGCAAATTATCCGTATACCGGCTGCCTTCCAGGTGACAATGATATTGATTGCCGTTGGCTACCGGCACTTCCCCAATATCGTGATGGTGAAGGGCGGCGATAACCTTTCTTTGCTGAAAGATCATGCGCCATCAGCTACCATTAACGACCTGGGCTGGGGATTGCTCATTGGCAGCTTGATCATTCTGCCTGCGTTGGGGTATCTGTATTATAGTTTTAAAAGAAGGCCTGAGTAATCTTCTATGCTTTTTTCAGGGTAATTACGGTGATCTCCGGCCATATCCCCACCCTGCCTTTCAAACCCAAAAAGCCAAAGCCTCGGTTTACGTACAGATATTTACCATTGCGGGAATATAAGCCGGCCCATTGCTTATACACATACTTTACGGGGCTCCATTTAAAGCCAAACATCTCAATACCGAACTGCATGCCATGGGTATGCCCGGAAAGCGTAAGATGAATATTTTTACCGTGCCCGAGCGTTACCCCCTCCCAATGTGAAGGATCATGCGACATGAGTATCTTAAAGGCATTGTCAGGCACGCTGGCTGTAGCTTTTTCCAGATCGCCATATTTGTGGAAACCGCCTTTGCCCCAGTTTTCAACGCCGACCAGCGTAATGCTTTGTCCGTCTTTTTCAATTTTAACTGATTCGTCCAGCAATAACCGGAAACCGATCTCTTTATGCACTTCTTTTA
>JBQCIS010000429.1:0-5696 GCA_051953515.1 Mucilaginibacter sp. | reverse complement strand
CCTACCGTGTCCGATAACAGAAACGGTACATTTTCTATCACCACCTTCCTAACCGTGGTATCGAGCGTAGCGAACAGCTTATTCTCCGCAAATACTTCCGATTTGGAGAGCATGTTCATGATGGTGGATTTCCCTACGTTGGTATACCCCACTAAAGCTACACGCACCAGCGAAACGCGGTTTTTGCGCTGCGTTTCATTCTGGCGATCGATGCTTTTCAGGCGTTCTTTCAGTAATGCTATTTTGTTCAGGATCAAACGACGGTCGGTTTCTATCTGCGACTCACCCGGACCACGCATACCAATACCGCCCTTCTGCCGCTCCAGGTGCGTCCACATACGGGTCAGCCGGGGTAAAAGGTATTGCAATTGGGCCAATTCTACCTGTGTTTTGGCCTGTGCGGTTTGCGCACGGTTGGCAAATATGTCGAGGATGAGGTTATTGCGGTCTAATATCTTTACCTGCAATTCATTTTCGATATTACGCAGCTGTGATGGCGACAGCTCGTCATCAAACACCACAATATCTATCTCTTCGGCTTTTACAAACTCCTTTATCTCTTCCAATCTGCCCGAGCCAACGAATGTCGCCCTGTCGGTTCTTTGCAATTTCTGGGTGAATATCCGGACAGTCTCCGCCCCGGCAGTTTCCACCAGGAACTGTAATTCTTCCAGATATTCTTTTGCCTGCTCATCGGTTTCATTCGGAGTGATCACCCCTACCAGCACGGCACGTTCCTGCTTCACAGCAGTATCATAAAATTTTTGTCTCATTAAATCCTGTCTATCAAACCAATTGCCAAGTTACTAAAATCTGCACATGTGGCGTTAAAGGGACGCTTAGTGTGACAAATTAACAATGTATCTGCTTACTGTATACCTATCAACAAAAAAGCCGCGACCAAAATCGCGGCTCTGAAATTTTTACTAATCTCCGGTCCTATGATTAACAGTACTGATCAAACGCGCCGATCAGGTTATCAGCGATCATTTGCGCAGGGCGGCCTTCTATCTGGTAGCGCTCTATCATGTGCACCAGTTTACCGTCTTTAAACAATGCCATAGCTGGTGATGATGGCGGGTAAGGCAGCATGTAAGCACGTGCTGTGTTTACCGCGTCGGTCTCCATACCGGCGAAAACGGTTACCAGTTTGTCGGGATGTTTTGCGTTCTGGCTTGCAATGCGTGCAGCCGGACGTGCATTGGCAGCGGCACATCCGCAAACCGAGTTTACCATCACAAAAACAGTTCCTTCGCTTTCAATAGCTTTCTTTACCGCTTCCGGATCTTTCAATTCTTCAAAACCAACGTTGGTCAGTTCGGCCCGCATGGGGGCAACCAAATATTCTGGATACATAATTATCTTAGTTTAAACCGGGTACAAAAATAAGAAATCAAAATAAGTTAAAATTTAATTTTCCGAATAATAACATTTTGTTGACGGTTTACGTTAAAATTCATGTGTAAATAATACGCCGGTTTATTTAACATTCTCTTAATAGTTAAGGTATTGTTTTTTAAAGGGCAATTAATTACATTGCAAAACCCTGATTATTTTAAATTAGTTAATTGATGAAGTTTAGACCCTCGAACATCAGTACTGTCATTATTGTCGACAAAGGCAAGGGCAGCACCAAAACCTTACAGGTAAAAACCAAACACATCAACCGCCTTAAACATTACGCCGCAGGTATTATGGCCGTGATTGCCTTATTAGCAGGCGTCATCATTTACCTCGACACACAAAACAGCCGCCAGGAGCAGGAAAACAACCGCCTGCAGGCGCAAATATCCCAATTAAAAACTGCAGCGGCATCGGCATCGTTAGTTCCGGTACCATCGGTGGTAGAGTCGCAGGCAAAAGCCCCCGAAACACAGGGCAAAGCCGAAACTTACATCCAGTCGATAGAGAAAAAGCTGCAATTCATCAACGGGTATCTAAAGAAACGCGGCCTCAAAGGCTTTTCCATCAAATCAATCGGTGGTGGCGGCTCAAACGCAGCAGCGAGCAAACTTTCTGACGACGAAAAATACTCGTTATATGATGAGTACCTGAGCCGTTTGGAACACGCTGTAGCATTTACACCAATGGGCTACCCTCGTGTAAGCTCGTTAACCTCTTATTTCGGCTACCGGAGCGACCCTTTCGATGGCGGCCATGCAGAGTTTCACCCGGGTATTGATTTCAAGGGCCATTATGGCGATGCGGCGCGCTGCACTGCCAACGGCCGTGTAGTTTACGCCGGATGGATGGGTGGGTATGGCAACTGCGTACGCATTGCACATGCTAATAACTATGAAACACTGTATGGCCATCTCTCGCATATCGACGTACATGTTGGCGAGCAGGTTACCGCCGGCCAGGTGATTGGCAAGGTGGGTTCAACAGGCCGTTCAACCGGGACGCACCTGCATTATGAGGTTCGCAAAAATGGCAAGGCAGTAAACCCTATAAGTTTCCTGTCGCTCAATAACTAATACCCTATATCCCCCAATTAAACGGCACTTATGGCAATTTTTAAAAAAGAAAAGGTGGCACTGGATATGCAATCCATCTCTACCCTCATCAGTGAAGGATGTGTTATAGACGGCAATCTTAAAGCGCCGGCATTTGCGCGGATAGACGGACAAATATCCGGCGATGTGATGATTGACGAAGGGCTGATCGTTGGTGAAAAAGCATCTATCCGTGGCAATGTAATTACCAAAGAGCTGGTAGTTTACGGCACAATTGTAGGTAACGTGCAGGCTATTTCGCTTGAGATACGCGCAACGGGCCACATCACCGGCGATATACGCACGCAAACCCTCGGGGTTGAGCAAGGCGCGGTATATGATGGCAATCTGTCCATGTCGCAAAACCCCAAGTTGGCACAAAGCAATCCAACCAAAAACAAGCCTGAGCCGGAATTGATAGAAGTATAGTATTTGAGCTGGAATTTAAAGAACTGACCAGAATAGATGATTTGATTATTGCTATTCTGCTACCTCACCGAAATTCAATAAATTTCAGTTCCGGCTACTCACGTGGTTTGCAAACGCTGTCTTTAATATCTATCAGCAAAACACATAGCACACTTATGCCCGATGCTGTGCCTATGGTGAGCAACCAATCTGCAAACGATACTCGAAAAAATAACAGGTAAATGATGGTGCCGTAATACGGCGTCATGCAAATGGGGCAGCCATAGATGGGCTTGTACAGGTATCCTTCGGGTTTAATGATACTTTTAATCCCCTCAAATATCATCCCGTGCCAGCTACAGGCATGAATAAACAGTACAATCATGGCGATGATAAAGGCATGTGCGATCATTATACCAGCCGTTAATGAATGGCTTCCGTAAAAAGTAAAGGCTTTTAGGGCAAAAAGGTTTGGAAAGGGATGATTATTTGGAGAATATGATTCCTAAACCAAGCTTAATAGTCATAAATATGTTCAACTTGAATATGCCGGTCACGCAACATGGCCAATACTGTACTTAGATCCGCCACCGGCGTTGCCAGCGCTATACGATTCAAACCCGGTTTGGTAATAACAGGCTGGGAGAACAGGATAGCATAATTAGGATTTTGGTTTAATGGCCGTCGTGTTAAAACGGTAAGCATTATGGCGGAGATATTACCTGCTATTTCTTTAAATACTACATTATTTTCAGCCAAAGCTGTAGCAGCAGGATTAAAGCGATTATAACGGGGCAGATCAATTAACCATAGACTGTCGTTTAATTTTTTTTTATCAAATTCTGATGCCAATGGCTTAGTAACAGCAGGCATTGAAAAAACCACTGCTGTTTTTAGCGACGCGGTTCCATAAGCCGATTTTGTACCTAACCCGATCAGCCAGCCATAACCACTTTTTACCATTAATTCGGTGGTAAGATAATAGCGGCGTTCAAGCTTGCGCAGCGGATGTTGGCCGAATATGGGCGTGTTAGTCCAAAGCTGTTTGAGCTGCTTGTTGAAATCATATTGATACCATGGAAGGTCGTTTATAAACGCGGTATAATCCTGAAGGTAAGTCGCATTGAGTTTGTCCTCATCGCAGAGGTCTCCCGGCGACGTATCAGTTACACGACCAATGATGGTTTCATAAAACGACTTGCATGAATATTCAACTGTAGTGCTGCCCGCTATCACCCAAATCATTAAATGATAACCTGCATTAAATGGATAATTGCCTTTTATCTGTTCGTACATTACATAATAGCCTCTCCACAGCTGGTCTACATGCTTCAGGTAAGGAAAGGTTGTTGAAGTATGTGTTTTAAAATAATCAGCCTGTTCAGCGGGGCTAAATACCAAGAACCATTCCGGATAGGTTAAAAAAGTTTGATCGGACGGCCGAACATCTGCCACAGGTGTTAAGGGTTGTGGGTTGGTTACCAGCCAGCTTTTATTTACCAGCAATCCCATGGCTGGAACTATTGTCGACGGTTTACGGTTTTTTATACAAAAAACAATAACAGCCAGCAACACAGCAATAAGGGTTAGCTTGCGTAATCGTCCCATGTCTATATCTTTTTAAACAACATTAAAGTATTGTCTGACGGATCATTATCCTGCAAGATGCGCGCACCGGCATCCTCAAACCCCGCTTTTCCAATCACCGAGGCCCATTCATCTGCCGGGCGGAAATTCTTTGAGTCGCGTGTTTCAAACTCCCAGCTTTCGTTCAGCCCGGCATTGAAAACCGTGTGCACCAGCGAGACAAATGTTGCCATTTCAGGTGTCTTCACATCATGGTCACGCATAATGAACGAGCCGCCCGGGCGTATAATGCGATGAATAGACCGAATGAAATCGTCCAGCTTTGCCGGCGGGCAATGGTGCAGCCCAATATAGCAGGTAACCAGGTCGAGGCTGGCATCGGCAATAGCATTGCTGATCGGTTCATATTCATTCAAACTAATAAATGTGCCGAGTTTACCCAATTGTCCGCGTTCCATAATATCCGCAGGGGAGTTGGTTGGCGCAAGATCGTTGATAAGATAGATAGGCGCTGTAACTTTTACCTCTTTACGCAACTGACTGATGTATCTGCCCGTGGAACCGATCTCGGCATAACCGTTTAGCGGTGCTGCATTGCCTAACAATTGCCGTGTTTGCCGTACGATCTCCTTTTTCTGCTTTTTAAGGGCTGGCAAGGCATAAGTGAGTTCTGAAAGAAAGGGTTTGATGCCGGGCAGTTTGCTTTGCACGGCTTTGTATATCTGCTCATCGGTGGTATTGGCGGAGGTTTCATCCTTTATGAGCTGATGGAATTTATCTTCGGGGTATAAATGAAATATTACCTGCAAAAAGCGGTAAAAGGCATCGCTCCATTTTGTATCGTTAAAAACGGCTTTAAATTCTGATACGCTGTTCATGATCTGGCGTGTTTTAAAGGTCTGTAATAAGTGTCCCACAACACATTACTGAATTTGTATTGCGGATCGAGCTTATCTTTCAGTGCAAATAATTTATAAGCATTGGGGTAGGCTTTATGGAATTGTTCTGCAGTTGGGTGAACCTGATAGGGTAGGTAATAAGCACCGTTAACAGCTATCACGGCATCCGCTAATTCACGTGTCCATACACCTACGGCATTTTTTGCTGCAGTACTGGTGCGCTGCTTATAATACACCACAAATGCGAACACTTCTTCCCGCGCCCAAGCTAAATAGCTACCCGTATCAGCATGGGCGTGGCGGATAG
>JBQCIS010000428.1:0-4313 GCA_051953515.1 Mucilaginibacter sp. | reverse complement strand
ATTCTTTCGGACTTCCGGACTTCCCGACTTGCGGTCTAATCTCTACCCCAACACATTCTTCCAACTCACCAGGTCGCCTATGATCTTGTCCAACTGTTCAGCCGGTACACGTTCCTGCTGCATGGTATCGCGGTAGCGGATGGTTACGGTGTTGTCTTCAAGTGTCTGGTGGTCTACCGTGATGCAGAATGGCGTACCGATAGCATCCTGGCGGCGGTAGCGTTTGCCGATAGCGTCTTTCTCTTCGTATTGCAGGTTGAAATCTACCCTAAGGCGGTCCATGATCTCGCGGGCTTTTTCCGGCAGACCATCTTTCTTGGTCAGCGGGAAGATGGCGGCTTTCACCGGCGCCAGGCATGGGTGCAGGCGCAGCACCGTGCGGCTATCCTGTCTTTCTTCAGTGCTCAGGTCTTCTTCCTCGTAAGCGTTGATCAGCGTAAGCAAGAACATACGATCTAAACCAATCGAAGTTTCGATAACGTATGGCACATAGTTCTGGTTGATCTCCGGATCGAAATACTGCAATTTCTTGCCAGAATATTGCTGATGCTGGCTCAGGTCGAAATCGGTACGGCTGTGAATACCTTCCACTTCCTTAAAGCCGAATGGAAATTCAAATTCAATATCAAAAGCGGCGTCTGCATAATGCGCCAGTTTGGTATGTTCGTGGAAACGGTATTTCTCCGGGTTGGTACCCAAAGCAAGATGCCATTGTAAGCGGGTTTCCTTCCATTTCTCAAACCACTCCATTTGCGTGCCGGGGCGTACGAAGAATTGCATCTCCATCTGTTCGAATTCGCGCATGCGGATAATGAACTGGCGGGCGATCACCTCGTTACGGAATGCCTTACCGATCTGCGCAATACCAAAAGGTATCTTCATACGGCCGGATTTCTGCACGTTCAGGTAATTTACAAAAATACCCTGCGCCGTTTCCGGGCGAAGGTAGATGGTGTCCGACTCATCAGCCACAGCACCAACCTGTGTGCTGAACATCAGGTTAAACTGGCGTACATCCGTCCAGTTGGCCGTGCCGCTTACAGGGCATTTAATATCATGTTCTATAATAAGTTCGCGCAGGCGGGGCAGGTTTTCGCTTTTCAGGGCGTTATCCATTTCTATCTGCAGCTCCTCGGCCATATCGGTTTTGCCTTCTTCGTCGTATTTGGCAATGCGGTCTTCCAGCAGCTGATCGGCACGGTAGCGTTTCTTGCTGTCCCTGTTGTCGATCATTGGGTCGCTGAAGCCATCCACGTGGCCGCTGGCTTTCCATATTTTCGGGTGCATAAATATGGCGCTGTCAATCCCCACGATGTTCTCGTTCATCTGCACCATAGCCTTCCACCAGTAAGTTTTGATGTTATTCTTCAGTTCAGCCCCGTTTTGCCCGTAATCATACACGGCGCTAAGGCCGTCATAAATTTCGCTCGATGGGAAAACAAAGCCATACTCCTTGGCATGGGCTATCACATTCTTAAACAGTTCGTCGGTTGATTTGCTCATAGTAGGCGCAAAAATATATTTTAGATTTGAGATGTGGGATATGAGATGTGAGATTTTATATCCTTGCAGGGGCCTTTTGCCCATGTTGGTGTTGTTACCACAGGTGTTCGGAAGATGAAAAACGGTGTCATGCTGAGGCATTCGAAGCATGTGGGCAAAGGCCTTTACGCTCACCCTTCGAGTGCCTCAGGGTGACACCCCCGCTTGCTCTGCCCTTGTTGGTGATAACACTAACAAAGACACGCGGGAGGTGGGCAAGACTGCGCAGCGAAACAACCTCTTCGCCGTGCAAAACAACGAGATTGCTTAGTTTACTGTTTTTTGCTGCATTAGTTTGGTATCCGGAAATACTTCCTTACTGCTTCATAGTCATTCATATTGATGTTGTGACTTGCGTTGAGGAGTATACTGCCGGGGATGATCACATAACGGTATTGCAATAGCGATGAAAGTGAAACAGAGCCCGAATTGTCGGCTGTATACCGGGTTATGAGGATCTGCCCCACTTGCGGAATGAAGCTCATCGTGCTGGTTTGGCCGCCTGCGTCGCTGGTATAGGGAAGCGTGAACACGCCAGCGCCAAACGTAAAATAAACCTGGATCGATGCGTTGTTCAGTTCAGCTGATGTTAAGGATGAAGCGGCCAGTGTAGCTATATTGTCTTTGCTGCCATCGATTGTTGTATCCCTAATATTGGTTGCATAGTTCCATCCCGAATATTGAACATTCGCGGTACCGGCAGGGCCTTTCAATGAAGTGGCCGTTCCCCAACCGCTTGCTGTTTTCGGGCCGTACAATAGGTAAGTGCTGCCGTCAAGGTAGTAATCGCCGGTTTTACCTGTGGACGCTGCCGGTACACCCGTGCCGCTTATGATCGTGTTGCCTGCAGCACCGGTTGCGCCTGTAGCTCCGGTTGCACCTGTGGCTCCGGTTGCCCCTTTAAGCAAAAAACCCGTGCCCCACCCGCTTGTAGTTTTCGGGCCATAAAGAACGCCTGTGGCAAGATCAAGATAAAAATCGCCGTTGGCTCCGGTGGTAGCTGAAGGAGCGGTGGTTCCGCTATAGATCACAGAGCCGTTGGCTCCTGCAGCACCAACCGGGCCTGTGGCTCCGGTTTGCCCTGTAGCACCGGTAGCGCCGGCCGGGCCTGTGGCGCCGTCTTTACCGCATGATGTTATCGTAAACACGCCTGCGGTAATAATGAAAAGATAGATTAAGTTTTTCATGTCAGATAAACTTTGTGGTTAACAATAGCCCAAAATAAGGGAGTAAAAAATGCGAGGCAAAGCGTACAACTACGTATATGCTGTACGGAAAGTACTGATAGTTAGATGTATGTATGCCCTTCGGTAATGAGGAACAGATACCATGGATTATTATCGAAAGGCATTGATATCGTTTGATGTCCCCGCAGGGTCTCTCACAGAGGACCCTGCGATATAGAAAACATAAAAAGATATTTAAAACCAAATGATGTAAATTGCATTATTAACAATATCAAATTAGCCGCGCCATGGATCATACCGTAAAAATCCTCGCCACCCACAAAGTATTGTATAATGTAAGGCAGTTTAATGTAGAAAAGCCCAAAGGCTTTACGTTTACACCCGGACAGGCTATCGACCTCAGTATCAATCAGCCGGATTGGAAAGACAAAAAGAACCCGTTCACTTTTACCTCGCTTGAGGAAGACCCATACCTGCAATTTACCATCAAAATATATCCCGACCATGAGGAAGGCGTCACCCGGCATCTCGATACCCTGCGCGAAGGCGACGAGATCATTATAAGCGATGCATGGGGCGCGATTGAATATAAAGGCGCGGGATATTTCATTGCCGGCGGCGCGGGCATAACGCCATTCATAGCCATACTGCGCAGGCTATATAAGGATGGCGAAATGGATGGCAATATCCTCTACTTCTCCAACAGAACTAACAAAGACCAGATACTGGAAGATGAATTGCGCATGATGCTGGGCAACAACGTACACTTCACCACCACCAACGAAGAGGGCGAGGGCGACCACCGCCGTATCAATATGGATTTTCTGAAACAGGAGGGCGTGGACATCAGCAAGCACTTCTACGTATGCGGCCCTGACGAAATGGTGAAGGATTTGACCGAAGACCTGGAAAAAATGGGAGCGAAGGCGGATTCGGTAGTGTTTGAGAAGTAGGGTTTATTATTTATCGCTTTGTTACCTATCGCTTCAACCGCTCAATTGCCGCTAAGGGCTACTTCTTTTGTCTTGAAACAAAAGAAGCAAAAATTCAAGTCGCTGGAAAGGCTTTTTGTCGCACAAGGCCAACCCTTCAAAAGCTTGCTCCGCAGTCTGTATCGCACCGCCCCTCCGCAACTTTTTAGCCCAAAGCTTTTCCTTCGGAGGCCTTTGTGCACTTTTATTCTGTGTGAGTAAAAATTTATTCCATTGAAAGTATTTTCTTTTTCGTCAGACCGTCAGCTTCCGGAAAAAATCAGGTAAAACGATACGGGTCAGGAGCGGCTGCAGGGCCTCGGGGTTTTCGCTAAGCATGGGGTATGAGCGGCTCTGGCCGGGATAAAAACCAAGCCCAGGTTTTGCCTGATTTTTTGTGAGATGGCCGAGCAAAGGCTTAGCGCAAAAGGCAGTGCGGCAAAGAAGCCTTCGGTCTGACTTGACTTTTTGCTTCTCGTATGTTTGAAAAGGAATAAGTTTCTTTGGAGAATAGGCGAAGGAATGGGAGAAATATTTTGGTTAAGGGAGTCGGTTTGATATTCCGGAAAAAGAAAGATTCCCCATTTCTTATGCTTCTCCAAGTCTGAACAGT
>JBQCIS010000427.1:0-4221 GCA_051953515.1 Mucilaginibacter sp. | reverse complement strand
AAAAATGACCGCCTTTGGCTTCGTAATTTTTAATAATCTGTATCTCCCGGTCGCTCAAACCCAAATGCTTCCACTTGCCTGAAGGGAGGCTGTTCGGGTTGAAATCGAACAGCATGGCATTGGCAATTTTATTGTCCGAGACGATGTTTAGGGTGGAGTCAATCTTCGCCTTTCCGAGTATCGCAAGCGCTTGATTAAGTTCAGTTTGATTAATTGTGCTATCTTTGTGCCACAACATGTATATGTATGGCAAGGCCAATGTCACCGCTATCAAGATAACCAGCACAATCATACCATTCCACTCTTTTTTAGTGATCGACAGGTAATTTTTGGCTTGCTGTTTCATTGAAGGCTTAAATCCAGTTCAAAGTAAATAAATTTGGTATAAATACTGCTATAATATCCCTTTAACCGAGCAAATGAAAATAATAACCACCGAAGAATTCGCCAAAGCCACCAAGCTTGACAAGCTGAAAATGCCGGGGCTCGCAGCGTTGCTGATGGAGGTGATGAAGATAAATGATGTGAACGAACTGTTTGCACAGGCGCAGGACAAGCAGGGCATTGAGTTTATTGACGCCATACTGAAAGGCTGCGGTGTTGAAATTGAATTTGACGAACGCGAGCTGCGCAATATCCCCAAAACGGGTGGCTTTATTGCAATAGCCAATCACCCTTATGGCGGCATAGAGGGATTGGTGCTGCTGAAAATTTTGCTGATGGCAAGGCCTGATGCCAAACTGATGGCCAACTTCCTGCTCAAGAAGATCCCTAACCTTAGCGACTTCTTTATAGCCGTAAATCCGTTTGAAAATATAGAACATTCGTCAAGCATCAGCGGATTAAAAAACACGCTTGAATTGCTGATGCAGGGCACGCCGGTGGGCATTTTCCCTGCGGGCGAAGTTTCTACCTTTAAAATAGAAACCCAACAGGTAACCGACCGTATGTGGCACCCGGTAGTGGGCAAAATCATTGCAAAGGCGCAGGTACCGGTGGTTCCTATTTATTTCCATGGCAATAACGGGTTACTGTTTAACCTGCTGAGCCTCATCCACCCTACCCTGCGTACGGCAAAGCTGCCTTCGGAGCTATTCAACAAGCACGGGCATACCATCAAGCTACGCATTGGCAAGCCCATTAACATTACCGAATTTCCTGAATACGCCAACAGCACCAAGCTGCTAAACTTCCTTCGCGCGCGCACCTATGCTTTAGGTACAGGACTGGAAGAAGAGAAAAAGCTATTCAGGCCGCGTAATCTGTTCAAGGTAAAAAAACTACCGGAAGCGATTGCCCCGGCTATTAGCCCTGATATACTGGAAAAGGAAGTGGAAACGCTGCGCGAAAATTATCGCGTTTGGCAGGAAAAGAACTACGAAGTTTTTATCGCGCCAACATCCAGCATTCCGAGTATGATCCGCGAGATCGGCCGCCTGCGTGAGGTTACTTTCCGCGAGGTGGGCGAAGGTACCAATAAAGCCATCGACCTGGACGAGTATGATATTTATTATCACCATCTCTTCATCTGGGATACCGAGGCGCGCCTGGTTGTAGGCGCTTATCGCATAGGTTTAGGCGATGAAATATTTTATAGCCTCGGCAAAAACGGATTTTATATTGCCAAACTGTTTAAGGTAAAATCGCAGATGACGCCCGTATTGAGGAAGAGCATTGAGTTGGGCCGTTCATTTATCCGAAAGGAATACCAGCAAAAACCATTGCCATTATTTTTGCTATGGAAGGCGATATTTAAGTTCCTGATCGATAATCCGCGCTACCGTTACATGATCGGGCCGGTAAGCATCAGTAACTCCTTCTCCAAATTCTCCAAATCGCTGATCGTGGATTATATTAACCGCAATCACTTCGACGAGGAAATGGCGCAGTACGTAAGGCCACGCAAAAAATTCAAGGTCGACTTCTCCAAAATAGATACCGACGTATTGCTCCCGGGCGAAAACAATTTCAAAAGCCTCGACGACATTATCTCCGAGATAGAAACCCGCAGTTTGAAAGTACCGGTACTGCTGCGCCAGTATATCGCCATGAATGCTAATATTATCTGCTTCAACATCGACCCGAAATTTGCAGATTGCCTGGATGGCTTTTTGGTGATGGACTTCTACAAGGTACCCCAGGAGATGCTGGATAAGCTCGCTAAGAACCTTTAGTCCCCTCCCCCAAAGGGAAGGGCTTTTATAGTGGTCTATATTTTTTCAAGTCACCTCTTTGGGGAGGTTTGGAGGGGCCACGCAGCAGCTTGGGTGCCAGTTTAATTATCGCCCAGGCTACCGAGCCGATCGCTGCCAGGGCCTGGGCTCCGAATACCACAAATGGCTTCATCACTTCCCAGTTCTCGCGGGTAAGGTAAGTGCCTTTATTTTCAGGCCTGCGGCCGATGCGTTTGCTTTGCGTAGTTGTCATAACAAAAGTTAAAAACTGTTAATTATTAAACTATTAAGGCTTTTAAGCGGTAAATTGTTTGCTATAACGCGTTATATGAAAACCTTTTACCTTATACCGCTATCGCTTGCATTCGTTTCGACAAAATGTTTTGCACAGGATAAACTCCAAACCCGCTTTGCTGCCGCCATAAGAGACGACTTGCTCGAAATAAAAGCACAGCAAAAAGCCGACAGCAAAAACCTGTACATTGTTACCATAGAATGCGGCAATAACTCGAAAGAAGTGGCCCTGGCAAGACGCATTAATCACCGTAACGATTCAATTGCCCGCCTCAAGCTGGAATCCATTATTCATGTTTATGGCTATCCCGGACCAAAAGTTATTGGCGACGAGGCTAACCAGGTAATGTTCAATATTATTTACAACATGGATCTGCCGATGGCTAAAAAGTATGTACCCATTTTATGGCAGGCGCTAAAGAATGGCAATACCACGCCCGAAGATTATGCCGCACTGGCCGATAAGGTATCTATGCAGGAATCAAACGGGCAGATATACGGCACCATAGTACAAACAAAAGGCGGCATGTTATACATGCCGCCCATCCTTAACCCTGCCGGCGTCGACAGTTTGCGCAGGCTGATCGGGTTGCCGCCATTGCAAGCAAACCCTCAGATTAAATAATCTACGCACAACCACCAGTAAAGTGCAGACACTTGAATCGGCGCTACGGCCACTATTTGCTATTCTTTTCTTACCCGGCCCGAGCCAGCGGTTTTTACATCTTCCTCGGTTGCATTGCCACTGTAAATAACATCGCCAGATCCGGCAATGTGGCCCGAAATGCTTTTATCGGCAACCAGGTAAGCGTTACCTGAACCGGCTATGTGTACGCGGGCGGTATTGGTTCTCAGCTGTTTTCCATTGAGTGAACCGGAGCCGCTGATATTCACTTCTGCTTCATCGGCTTGGCCATCCAGGTGGATAGAACCCGAGCCGCTGATGGCAGCATGCAGTTCGTCGGCCTTAACCGCACCTGAAATACTGCCCGAACCACTCAGCGCGATATTAACGTGGTTGCCGCTTACGGTTCCATCAATGGTCATGGTGCCAGAACCAGCATTGGAAACGGCAGACAATGACTGGGCGGTAACATAAATATCTATCTTACCGAAATGGTCCTCACTATGATTCTTCCAGTGATCTTTCCAACGGATCTGTAGCCTGCCTTCGTCTACCTTTGTTTCTATCTGGCTGATGGCTTCCGCTTTACCTGAAATTTTTAGGCTTTCGGTACCGTTTATCTTAATGTGTACATCAAACGGTCCGCCCGAAGCGATACTGTTGAAGCCCGAAACCTGCCGGGTTTCTTCTGATTGTGCCGAAACTGTCAGCGTCGCGGCAGACAGTAATATTACGGCAAAAATGCTGTAAGCAATTCTTCTCATAATCTTTAATGTTTTCCATAAAGACGCTACCGGTATGAGAAACGTTGCATAAAACGAATCCGTAAAAAAGTTGGGATGCTACCCGATCAATTCTGCAGGGAATATCAGTTTAAAGGTGCTGCCCACTCCTTTTTCAGACTTTATGTCGATCTTGATCTGATGGAAATCGGCTATGGAGCGTACAATCGGTAAGCCCAAGCCAAAGCTTTCCTGCTGCAGCGACTGGCGCAGTTTTTTAAAGCGGTTAAAAATGAATGGCAGGTCCTCCGCGCTGATGCCAATGCCGGTATCCGTAATCCTTACCATGTAAGAATTGTCCTCGTGTACGGCTTCCACCTTTATTTCGCCACCTTCCTTATTGTAT
>JBQCIS010000426.1:0-2501 GCA_051953515.1 Mucilaginibacter sp. | reverse complement strand
GGTATCCATTAATACCAGGTCAAAATCTTCCTGCTGAAGCTTTTCAATCAGCTTTCTGCCATTATCTACCATTTCCGCTTGCACGCCCCAGTCATTCAGCATTTTGGACAACACAAATTGATTGATCAGGTTATCCTCGGCCACTAACACCCTTACATCCTTAAAGGAATTAAGCTTAACAGTTGTACTTTTAATTACCGTTTTTTTGTGCGTTTCGGCAATGGTGTACCAGTTGGTAAAATTGAAGGTACTACCCTTACCTACCTGGCTGCTAAACGTTAGCTCCCCGCCTTTCAAGTCGGTCAGTTTTTTTACAATCGTCAACCCAAGGCCTGTGCCGCCATATTTATTGGCAGTATCATCATCAGCTTGCTCAAATGAATCGAATATCCGGGCAAGTTTGTCATTGGGTACACCTATACCTGTATCTTCCACAGTAAATTTCAATTTTACTTTATCGTTCAGTTTACTTAAAACAACCAGTTTCAGTTTTACATAACCACGATCCGTAAACTTGATGGCATTGCTCAACAGGTTCATCAATATTTGGTTAAGACGAAGTGCATCAAAATTCAGATGATGAGGTGTTTGCGGGTCAATATCCAATATAAGTTCCACCTGTTTTTCGTCTGCTCTAAACTTTAACAGTTTATAAACCGAACTTACGGTTTCATAGATATTATTATCAGAACGGATAATACTGAATTTACCGGCCTCAATTTTGGATATATCCAAAATATCATTTATTACACCTAATAATGACTGTGATGAGGTATCCAACAAATTAACTAACCCGTTTTGCTGATCGGTAAGCGGAGTTTTACGAAGCATCTGCGTTACACCTACTATACCGTTAACCGGATTGCGTAATTCGTGGCTCATATTGGCTAAAAACGTTTCTTTGATTTTTTTAGCCTGCTCTGCGGTTTCCTTTGCCTTTATCAGTTGCTCCAGGTAGCTTTTCTGAGGTGAAACATCGCTCATATTCATAAATATGACTTTGTTCCAGTATGACGCACGGCATTCAAGCCAGATGACACCTTTATCAAGCGTATTAAAGCGAAATTCAGATACCGAAAAACTTAGGCTGTCTTTTATGATCTCTCCAAGTTTTTTCCGGAATAATGGTTTGTCGCTTTCAATTACACCGTCGATAATACTTTTGCCGATCATTTCTTGCTGCTTATAACCCAATATCTTTTCAACAGCTTCGTTGATGGTTAATACACAGAAATTCTGTGCATTAATTGTACAAATTACATCGGCAGAATTTTTGATCATCAGCGCATAGTTCTGCAGTTCGATATTCTTTTGCTTTATTTCTTCCTGATTGCGCGCCAATTGTATAAAGGAATCGACCTTCGCTGAAGTAACGTACGGATCAAGCGGTTTATACAGGTAATCTATAGCACCGCTGGTATAGCCCTTTATGGCATATTTTGATTCGATAGAAATAGCGGTGACAAATATCACGAGAATATCCTTTGTACGTAGGTTGGATTTAAGCATATCAACAAGCTCAAAGCCGTTAATCTCAGGCATTTGTACATCTACCAGCGCTATGCAGATGCTATTTTCCCATGCTATTTTTAGGGCCTCATTGGGTGAAGTGGTTGAAAATATTCGGATATCATTGCGTTTGATCAATGCTTCAAGCGCTATAATGTTCTCTTCTTTATCATCAACTATCAAAACGTTAACCGGGGGCATAATTGTTACGGTGTGGTTGAATATTAGTTACAGCAAGTATTTTGTTTCTATCAGCTCAAAAATTTCGTTCGTATGTAAAACGTATTCAGCCGCATCAATACTTATCGCAGCCTGTGGCATTTGAGGCATTTCGGCATCCCGGGGATCTTGCACAATAGTTAAAGCCCCAAGTTTTCGCAAATGTAGCATTCCTTCTGCACCATCCTGGTTCGCCCCCGAAAATAAAATTGCAGTGCAGTTTTTATTATATACTTCAGCTGCACTTTCAAAAGTAACATCGATAGATGGCTTTGAATACCAAACTGATTCGGACACATCTAAACTAAAACACTTTTCTTTTTCTATTAAAGTGTGATAATTTGCGGGGGCAACATATATGTTATTCAGTTTTATTTTCTCCTTATCAGAAATTTCCTTTATCGACATACGAGAATTTTCAGCGAACAATTTTTCAATCTCACTAAAAAAATTCTTTCTCCGGTGAATGACCACAATAACAGCCTTATTAATGTCTTTTTTTAAGTTTCTGACGACGCGAAAGATAATATTGAATGATCCTGCGGAACCACCAAGCAGCAAAATTTCGGAGTTTTGCCATCGCGATATAAGATTTTGGTCAATCGGCAATTTTCTGATATATATTTTCGCGGGCGTTTATTACTTTAAATTTCTTCTTTAATCTGTCAGACCGTATCGCTTCCTTAGTGCCCATGCATAAAAAGCCCAAAGGCGCCAGGCTATTATAAAATAATTCCAAAACACGTTCCTGTAATTGAGTTTCAAAGTAAATG
>JBQCIS010000425.1:0-42130 GCA_051953515.1 Mucilaginibacter sp. | reverse complement strand
GATTCGCTTTACGGTGCCTATACTATTATGATGCTGGAAACAGGCTGGCCATTTAACCGGCCGATTCCCAAAGATTTCAAACGCGGTACTTCTGTAGAGGAGGAGTTGGCAGGCGCGTTATCTGTAAACAGGATCAGTTGGCTTGATGCAATAAATGGTCTCTTTCAATCCGGTATGAAAAATAAGGATAACAAAACCGCGCTGTTGGCAGTTGAGGCCGCCATGCTTGAATTTCCTCAAAATACGACCTATCAGGTATATGCAGGCCAGCTCAGTTTTAGTTTGGGTGATTATGGAGGGGCTGCATTTTATTTTCAAAGACTATACGATGCAGACCCGTCGTTAAGTAATGCGGAAAATATGTTTTTGTTATTGCTAAAAACGGATCAGCCGGAGAAATCCATCAAATATATTCAGGCAGCAATGCAAGTTCAGGGCGATAGTCCGCACCTGGCTGATTTGAACAGTAAAGTAACGGAAATAATTCAGCTAAAAAATAGATTATCGGCAAATGCCGACCAACGCGATCTCCGCGCCAAAATTGCTTCTGATTACACGATGATTGGAATTGAAGAAGCAGCAGCGAAATACAGAAAATAATATTAAAATGAACGAAAACAGAAAATTCGGATTATCCCTGGGAAGCGCACTTGTGGCTCTGGCGGTTTACAAGTTTTTATTTCATCATTCCTATTACGTTTATCTGGGCTCTGCTGGATTTTTCCTGCTTGTTATGGCGACCTTCTGCCCCGCCATTTTGAAGCCTATCCGAAGCGTGTGGGAAAAAATCACGGGGATATTAGGCACAATAAACAGTTACATCATATTGTTTTTCATATTTTCCCTAATCGTCACCCCTATCGCACTTCTTCTTAAACTATTAAAAAAGGACTTGCTGAGATTAAATCCCGATAAAGAGCAAAACACCTATTGGCAAATAGTGGATGAGGCAAACAGCGGTTCGCTTAAACAACAATTTTAAAAGACAATGAATTTAGTAGTCGAATTTTTCTTATTCCTTAAATCAAGGAAAAGACTTTGGTTATGGCCTCTGTTTATTTTCATGGTCTTACTTGGCTTGCTCCTTTATCTGGCGCAAGGATCAACGCTGGGGTCGCTTCTTTACTCTTTGTTCTAAAACAAGATGTACATCCTTGGTATTTCTGCTTATTTTCACGACAGTGCTGCATGCTTGTTAAAAGACGATGTGATCGTTGCGGCGGTACAGGAGGAGCGGTTTTCAAGAAAGAAAAACGACGACTCATTTCCGTTAGCATCTATCAGCTATTGCCTTGGCGAAGCCGGAATAAAACTAAAAGACGTTGATCATGTAGTTTTTTATGAAAAGCCATTTATAAAATTCGAACGACTACTCGAAACATATTTAACCTATGCTCCGCGAGGGTTTAATTCGTTTATTAAATCCATGTCTATCTGGTTAAAGGATAAATTATTTTTAAGGAAAAACATCATACGGGCTTTAACAAGATTAGATAATAGATGGGATCGAAAAAGATTGTTATTTACTTCTCACCATCAGTCGCATGCCGCATCCGCATTTTTCCCTTCTCCATTTTCTGAGGCGGTTATCCTCACAATGGACGGCGTTGGCGAATGGGCTACCGCATCAGTATCTTTTGGTAGTAAAAATAAGATCAAACTGATAAAAGAAATCAGATTCCCCCACTCGGTAGGGTTACTTTATTCAACCTTTACCTTTTACCTTGGGTTTAAGGTTAATTGTGACGAGTACAAAGTAATGGGGCTCGCTCCTTATGGAAAACCCATTTATTTGGAATTGATATTCGACAAATTAATCAATCTCAAGTCGGATGGCTCCTTTAGCCTGAACATGATTTATTTTAATTATTGTACAGGTCTTACCATGGCGTCGGATCTGTTTGATGAGTTATTTGGTCACCCCCGTAGGAGTCCGTCGGCAGAAATTACACAGTTTCACATGGACGTTGCCAGCTCAATTCAAGTGGCAACAGAAGTCATTATGTTAACGCTTACAAAGGCATTAAAGGAAGAATATCAGACAGATAATTTGTGCATGGCTGGTGGTGTTGCCTTAAACTGCGTAGCTAACGGTAAAATACTAAAGCAATCAGGGTTTAAAAACTTATGGGTTCAACCAGCAGCCGGCGATGCCGGCGGAGCTTTGGGAGCAGCATTTGCAGCATATTATTTAATTACTGAAAACCCGCGCTTGAACACGAACCCGGGGGATAAAATGAAAAGTGCGCTTTTAGGACCATCTTACAAAGCTGCTGAAATAAAAGAAATGTTGATACGAGCACAAATACCATTTGAGGAGTTGTATGGAGTTGAATATTATAGGTGTATTGCTGGATATTTGGCGAGTGGCAAAGTAGTTGGATATTTCAAAGGTAGAATGGAATTTGGACCGAGGGCATTAGGGGCAAGAAGTATATTAGCTGATCCCCGGAATGCAGAGATGCAATCCATCCTCAATCAAAAAATTAAGTTTAGGGAATCTTTCCGCCCCTTCGCTTCGGCGGTATTGGATGAAGATGCTTCAACTTATTTCGAAATGAGTGGCCAAAGCCCTTATATGCTTTTGGCTGGTAATATACAACCGGACCTAAGAATAGGATGTGCCAATAACCAAGATGGTGCTAAAGGGTTTGAAAAATTGCACACTTTAAGTTCAGTGATACCAGCGGTGACTCATGTAGATTATTCATCACGGATCCAAACCGTCAACCTGGATAGTCATCCCGATTTTTATGAATTAATTAGCGCTTTCAAAGAGATTACAGAAGTGCCAATATTAGTGAACACTTCATTTAACCGGATGGATGAACCGATCGTAAATACGCCTCAGGAAGCGCTGACCTGTTTCTATGAGACGGATATGGATATTTTAGTGATGGAAGATTTCATTATAAAAAAGCAGCCGTCTGCACATGAACAAATCCAATAATGTAGATAATACATTACTTCTGAAAATGGTTTAAATTTATGGATGGAAGTTAGGGTCAAGATCGTATATTGGATTTTTTGTTTTTAGTCAACTGCTTTTTATGCATCAGTTCCCAAAGGTGAGCGATTAACAAGCTGCGGCTACTGCATTTGTTAACCGAATAAGGGTGTTATAAACTGATTTAATGACTTTTATGCCATAAAATCTGACATCAGCAGGCACTTAAAATTATAGAATAAGCCAGGCTTGCATGACTTACCAGCCGCAAATCAGTTTTAAAGAACAGGGTTGAAGAGCATGCATAACAGAACCCCGGCCATATAGTTCAATCGTCGTTTTGACCTTTGTTGGGGTTAATATGGCTAATAATTGTATCCGCTCTGATCTCAATATGACGGATGACGCCTCCGGATGTGCCAGTTTGCTTAGAGAAAAACAAAGCAACAATAACTAACCCCATTATTAACCAGGAAAGTAAACGTGAATATGATGTCTGCTTCCAGCTTGCCCAAATAGCTATAACCGAAATCCCTCCAAGCAGATATAGAATTACGGAAAATGTTTCAGCCGCTTCTTCATGGGCATGAATGAGTTGTTCGCTGACACCTGGAAGATGCTCAATGGCTTCACCTGCTCTATCACCCGTGGATGAGGCGGCTATGGCCGTTAGCGCCGCGAAAATGAAAATAAAAAAGGAAGTCCTTTTTACGACTTCTGAACGAAATATAAATCCGCCAATCAGTACCAAAAGTCCTACTACGGGAGCAATGATTGGTAAATGATTTAATACCAAGTGATAATGAGCTGCGTTCATATTATTTTGATTTAATATCTTATTATTATCGATGCTGTGCGGGTACTGAAAAGAAAAGCGTAACCTCCTGTTAGCTGAGTGGTCGTTTGTCCGGATTGACATAAACCGGATATGATTAAATACCGATTATTTTTTAGTCAATTCTTCAGGAAAGATGGTATCTTTTGGATTGACCTTTCCAGACAATGAGTTCAAAAATGCTACAATTTGTTTTACCTGGACACCGGAGAGTTTTCGGTTTACCTGTACCCTGGCCATAATTTTAACTGCACTGTCCAAATTTGCTATGGCTCCATTATGAAAATAGGGATAGGTTCCCGCAACGTTGCGAAGGCCTGGAACTTTAAAAATGTCTTTGTCCTGCGCTTTTTGACTCACCTGCTTTTTTCCTTCGTCGTCAACTCTGCTGCTGATTAGTGACCGGTAATCTGTTACTAAGCCAAATTTTTGCATTGACCCGCCGCCAATATTTACCCCATTATGGCAACTTGTACATCCTGATTCGGCGAACACTTTGAGCCCCAATTTCTCTTCTGTTGTCAGCGCGTTCGTGTATCCGGCCATGTAACGGTCAAAACGAGACGGGGTAAGCAATGTACGCTCAAAGGCGCCAATCGCCTTTTGCAGGTTATCGTAAGTGATCGGTTTTTTGTCGTTCGGAAATGCCGCTTTAAATAGGTCCTGATATATCTTTATCGAACTTAAGCGGTTTATTAAAAATCCTTTATGCGGAATGGCCATTTCAACGGAATTCAGTATGGGCATGCCTGCTTGTTCTTCCACATTGGCGGCTCTTCCGTCCCAAAACTGCATATTTTGTAATGCAGCATTGAAGACAGTCGGCGAATTCCGGTTACCATTCTTACCGGCATCGCCTACCGAGGTGGGCAAATTATCCACTCCATAAGTTGCAAGATTGTGACAGGAATTACAACTGTTTTTTCCGGTCATCGAAAGCCGGCTGTCGAAAAATAACACTTTTCCCAGTTTGATCTTTTCGGGTGTTAAGGGATTACTATTAATATCCGCAGTGACAGGTAGCTTCTTAAAAGTGTTTTGAGCCAGTTGCAACAATGAATCTTCAGTTTGTTTGGTCAAGACAGGCGTTTGATTTTCGGTCTTTTGCTTGCAGGAAACAGCTGCCGCAATCATGGCAATGAAGAGGATGTGCTTTTTCATAGCGATTGATTTTTGAATGACGTGATAATCAAAGCTGATAGTTTACGCTTTATTTACCAATGACAGCCATCATTTTACTATGTGATTTTTGACACCGCCTATTCATAGTCTTTTATGGCAATAGAATTTTTTCATCGTCTCGATTTAGTTGTGATTAGTTTTGATATTTCAGAAACTGCCTGTTCAAACCTGTTTTGCCAGCCGCCTGATATCTCAATAAAATTGATACGATGAGCGGCTAAAACTTCCCGGTAGCTTTTGTCGAGTAAAATCTCTTTCGCTTTTATTCAAGCGCGTACCATCCCTGGTATAGGGTACATCAGTATTCAAATAAAGATATAAATCGGCATGGTTGACGCAGTAAATAATCTCATCAAACAGATGAGCTCTTGTTAAATGGAAACAGGGTATATGATTTAGTGATATGTATATCTGTGTCAATGATAACCAGGGACCCTGAAAAGAGCCTTTTTGAGCCTGAAATCAAATTTTAAATGCCCTAAATTTATTTGCTGCATATTTTTTATATCTCTCTTTTATAATTGAAAGACGTCCCTTAATGCAGCATAAAATATCACATCTTCATCCCCGCCATATTACCCTGATCGCTGCCATTTCTGAATATAGCCTCGCTATTGAGCAGGTAAGCGCCACCGGTTACAACTATTTCACCATTCGTTAAACCGGAGGTTATTTCAACGTAATTATTGTTGCCATCGCCCAATTCAACCATTTTGGGTGAAAAGCTGCCGTCATTATTTCGTACCCAAACTACATTGCCTTTACCACCGGCAATAACCGCCGTGTTAGGTATTGCCAACGGGCGCTCACCAGTGCCGATGGACACGTAAGCCTGCATACCCGGTTTTATAAGGCCACCTGTATTAGGAACAGTAATGCGTACCAGCACTACTTTAGAATTTTCTGAAAGCTCCGGGTTGATGAAATCTACTTGCCCTTTGATGATATTATTACCCAGATCGGGAAAAGTAACATTCACGGCATCTTTTATTTTATAGTCGCCGGCTTCATTTGGGTATAGTTGTGCCTCTACCCAAACTGTATTTAGCTGCGTTGCTTTCAATATGGTTGTTCCTTCCGTCACGTAATCTCCCTCATGTACGCCAATATCACTCACGGTACCGCTTATGGTACTTAGCATTGTAGTGGTCGGCTGTGTTTGCCCTGATTTTGCAAGCTTTGCTATTTGTGCAGTAGTAAGCCCCCATAATTTTAATTTATTTTCGGCAGCACTGATCAGCATTTTATAATCCACATCCGGATTATGCAATTTTTGTTGCTGCTCCCTTGCAAGCAGGTATTCTTTTTCAGCTTCCTGCAAATCCTCACTATAAATAGTATAAACAGGCTGGCCTTTGCTTATTTGTTCACCAACGGAACGGATAAACAATTGTTGAATGCGGCCCGTTAACCTTGCAGTTAACTCATTCGTGCCGTTTTCATTGATTGCTACCGTGCCCGTTACGGTTTTTTGAGCACCTGTATATGCCGGGCGGACGGTATATGTTTGAATTTCCGCTAATTGCATTTGTGCAGCCGTTAGTACGATACGCCCTGCTTGCTGGTCATTCGTTTTTGTCATCTCTACCCTGATTAATTTCATACCACAGATGGGGCAGTTACCCGGATGACTTTCATGTACATGCGGATGCATGGAGCAAGTATAGTAAGCCTCACTTTTTATCGTCGCTGCTTTTTGTCCGGTGGTCTGATGATTTTGGCATGCGGGGAAAAGCAATCCAAAAAGCACTAAGGCGGCAAATGGTTTTAAATAGTTATGGATGATTCTATTCATGACTCTTTGTTTTAATAAAACTTTCGCTGTCTGCCAGATATTGGCCGTTAGCAGCAACGCGGTCCGCTGATGATAGTCCGCTTGTTATTTGTATAACTGAATCTGCTTTAATACCGGTTTGCACCTCTTGCGCATGGTAACTTGCTCCCTGTTTCAGCCAAACGATCTTTTTTAGGCCAAGATCAATCACAGCTGTTTTTGGCAGCCATAAGCCATTATGTTTACCGGTTATTATTTTCGCCTGTACCGTGCTGCCAACCCGCATACTGTGCATCATGTTATCAAGATAAACCCGTACGCTGGTTGTTTTATCGCCGGCCTGAAATACAGGTTCTATGAAATCCACTTGTCCATCCATTGTCATCTCCTGATCGGGAATGGTAAGGGAAACGGGCTGCCCCTTTTTAATTTGACCGGCATTGGCCTGACTGATTTTTACTATTGCCCATAAGTGATGCGGATTAACCACATTAAACAATGTTTGCCCTTTTTCCACATACATACCCTCTTTTACAGCTAAGGGTACATTTTGCGCATAGTCAATGGCGGGTTCGTTCATGGCATTTGCTGTTCCCGCCTGACTATGTGCCATATCGTGTACATGGCCATTGTAAGGGCTGTAAACCGGCAGGCTATAAAATGCCTTTCTCGTTTTGATAACAGTATTGATTTCCGCTTCGGTCATACCCAACAGCGATAGTTTTTGTTTGGCTGCATTGACCAACGCTGCATCGTTTGGCGAGTTTGTTATAAGGTAAAGCAAATCCTGCTGTGCAGTGACCATATCCGGACTATAAACATCCATAATGCGCTGCCCCTTGTGAATTTCCTGGAAGGCATACTTGATATATAATTTATCAATACGACCTGAAAAGCGTGCAGATATGTTATCAAAAGTACGTGTATCATAGTCGAGATAACCGTTGGCAATAATGGTATCTGCCATTTCTTTTTGCACCGGGGTAACTGCGGTAACGCCCGAAATAACCGACGAATTAACAGGCAATAGAACTGTATTGAGACTGATGCCTGCACTTTCACTTGTTTGCCCCGATTTTTTCACCAATGCCATACCGCAAATAGGACAATTCCCCGGATGGTATTCATGTACCTGCGAATGCATGGGGCAGGTGTAGACGATGGCCCGTTTTTCCTGCACCACATTAGTTTTTTTCACTGTATTGTTGCAGGCGGCCAAAAGCATTCCGATAGCGATCAGGCTAATATTTTTCCAGTTCTTTTTCATACGCTACCTGTAAATTTAGGTTGTCCTGTAAACGGTTTAATTCAGTCATTCGAGCGGCCAAAAGATCATTGATGCCAGTTAGTACCGATGGAAGGTCGCCTGTATTTTCATCATACGCCTGCAGCGCAGTTTTATAGCTATTTTGTAATGCCGGAATAATATGCTCGTGGTAATTTTCCAGTTGTTTTTGATTGCTATGCATCTGCGCTCTTAATGCCGCCAGTTGCCCTGCCGCCTGGTTGAGTATATCAAGCCGCTTCTGCTGTAGTTCTTCTACCTCTAACCGGATACCTTTGAGGTTCGCTTTATATTCTTTGGATGACCAGGGCGCAATTGGTATAGTTACCGAAGCCATCAGGATGTATTGATTGGGATACCCGCCATAGCTGAACATGTGGCCGGCCTGCAAACCAAAGTCCGGTTTGCGTTTACTGTATTCCATTGCTGCATTCAGTTGCTGTAATTGGATGCTGCGGTCAACGCCGATAATATCGCTTCGCGAAACAGCAAGCCTTGTCGTGTCAGTCGCTACACCGCTATAATCTTTCATTTTGATATTGGTGTCCACTGCAAATGCAGTGAGCTTATCCCTGTTCATTAGCGTATTAAGCATTATGTTCCTTTGACTGACCTCGTTATCGATTTGTTCCCGGTTATTATCCAGTTCGTATAATTCTGCTTTTGCTTTGTAGATATTGCTTAGCTTTTCTTTACCATAAGTCAGCCGGATATTGGCGTCTTTTAGCATGTATTCCAGCAACGCCCGGGTGTTTTGCAGCAGGGTCAGCTTTTTTTCCAATATCACCCGCTCATAATAATATTGCCTGGCCTGGCTGGACAGTTGGTTTTGGAGCGCACGTTTGTCGGCATCGGTCACGGTTGACAGGCCCTTTTGATAGTCTGCCTTTGCTTTCAATTTTGCCGGATTGGTAAACGTCTGTTCTGCCTGTACCATAAATGAACCAGTATTAGGATTAAGCGAATATGGCGTTTGATATTGCCCGGCGCTAACCTTTGGCGCATCCTGATTGTTAGCGCCTTTAGCATAAGCGTTCTGTGCGCTAATCAAGGCATCATAAGCCCTAAGCGACGGGTTTTCGGCCACTCTTGCCAAAACGCTGTCTAATGGCAATACCTGCGCTTTTACTGATAAGCCCGCAAGGCAACATATCAGGCAATATAAGATTGAAGTTTTCTTTTTCATTGGTTATTCTTTTGTATCTAATACTTCCAGCTTGCCGTATTTTTTCAGCTCAAATTCCTTCACCATTAAAAAGATAAGTGGTGTAACCAGTAAAATATGTGTGGAAGATGTTAATACGCCACCTATCATGGGCAATACAATCGGCCGCATTACATCGCTGCCCGTACCGGTTGCCCATAACACGGGCACCAAACCAAATAGCGCAACACAAACTGTCATTAGTTTTGGCCGCAGTCTTTTTACAGCGCCGTCCATTACGTATTGTCGCAGGTCTGCTTTTGTTATCGTGTCTTTTGAATTGCCCTTAAGCGCAACCAATTGCTTCATTGCATCGTTGAGATAAATAACCATTACAATACCCGTTTCCACAGCAATGCCAAAAAGGGCTATAAAACCTACTGCCACGGCTACCGATAAATGCACACCGAAGAAATAAACCATATATGCGCCGCCAATAAGCGCGAAAGGAATACTGACAAGGCTGAAGAAAGCCTCGCCAACAGAATGAAAAGCAAAGTACAGGCATATAAAAATAATGACCAGCACAATGGGAATAATCAGTTTGAGTGTTCTTTGCGCATGAATCAGGTTTTCGTATTGGCCACTCCATTCTATATAATAACCTTTTGGCAAGGCACTTATGAGGTTATTCAACTTATTTTGCGCATCCTTTACTGTGCTGCCCAGATCGCGCCCACGTACGTTAAACAGTACCGTTCCTCGTAACAACGCATTTTCGGATTGGATCATCGCCGGGCCATCACTGATCCTGATATCAGCTACTGCCGACAATGGTATGGGGCCAAACGACGGCGTTTGCACTAATGTGCGTTTTATATCGCTCAGGCTGCTACGGTAGTCCTGCGCGAGCCGGGCGCTAATACCAAAACGCTGACGGCCTTCAATGGTTGTAGTTAGGTTCGTGCCGCCCAGGGCGCTTTCTACCACCTCATTTACATCATCTACATTCAATCCGTAACGTCCAATGGCATCCCTGTTCACCTGAACATCTAAATATTTCCCGCCGGTGATCGGATCTACATATAAATCTTTAACGCCATCTATTCCCTGTAGCGCCTGTTTCATTCGGTTAGCCAGCACATTAATGGTATCGAGATTTTGCCCGTATATTTTCAAACCAACATCTGTACGAATACCGGTAGAAAGCATATTAATACGGTTGATGATGGGCTGTGTCCAGCCGTTTACCACGCCGGGTATCTGGAGTTTGGCATTCAGCTCGTTAATAATATCGGCCTTGCTGATGCCCTTGCGCCATTCGCTTTTTGGCTTTAACAAGATAATGGTTTCGGTCATGCTGATGGGGGAATTATCGGTTGCCGTGTTTGCGCGACCTGCTTTACCCAGTACATTAGCCACTTCAGGCACACTTTTAATGATCTTATCCTGCACCTGGAGCAGTTGTTTGGCTTCGGCATTAGAAACATCAGGCTGCGTAACCGGCATAAAAAGTATCGTCCCTTCGTCCAGCGGCGGCATAAATTCACTGCCAAGGCTAAGCAGCAACGGAATACTGATGAGTAATGCAATGATATTGATTAACAAGGTTGTTTTACGCCAGGTGATACACCAGTTAAGGATAGGTTTATAAAGTTTTTCGAGACCACGATTCAGCGGATTACTTTCTTCATTACGCATCTTTCCTTTCAGAAAAAAAGAAATGAGCACTGGTGCAAGCGTAACGGCAAGGATAGCATCAATAGCAAGAATAAAAGTCTTTGTCCATGCTAAAGGCCCGAACAATTTGCCTTCCTGCCCATGCAATAAAAATACCGGCAGGAAAGAGGTAACAATAATTAACGTAGAGAAGAATACGCCACGCCCAACCTGCTTACAGGCTTGTTCGATAATATCAATCCGGTTTGTTGTGCTTACCGGGCCCGCCATTGCCAAATGCCTATGCGAGTTTTCTACCATAACAATACCGTTATCAACAATAACACCTATGGCCAGTGCAATACCCGTTAGTGACATGATATTGGAGCTGATGCCAAAGGCATTGAGCAATATAAAGCTTGCAGCCACGGTGATGGGAATCTGTATAAGGATACTCAGCGCGCTTCGCCAACTGAAAAGGAAAATGATAACGATAAGTGATACGGTGATCATTTCCTCTATCAGCGTATGTTTTACCGAGCCGACAGCATTTTCAATCAGTTCGCTCCGATCGTATGCTATTTTAAAAGTAACACCCGGCGGAAACCCTTTTTGCAAGTCGGCCATCTTTTTTTTTACGGCATGAATCACCTGGTCGGCATTTTCACCGTAACGCATTACCACAATCCCACCTACGGCTTCGCCATTTCCATTTTCATCAAATATGCCAAGCCGCTCATCGCCGCCCATCTGTACAGTTGCGATATCTTTAACGGCTATCGGAACGGTATTGATTGCACCAACCGGGATATTTTCCACGTCGTGTATGTTTTTGATATAACCCAGACCACGAACGATATAGCCGGTGCCGTTCATCTCAAATTTGCGGCCACCCACATCATTATTATTACTTTTAATGGCCTTTAATACTTGCGATAAAGGGATATGGTAATAATTGAGTTTATGCGGATCAATACTTACCTGGTATTGTTTTTCAAAGCCGCCAAAGGATGCCACTTCGCTAACGCCGGGAACGGTTTGCAAGCCCAGCTTAATATACCAGTCTTGCAGGGCTCGCTGTTCGCCCAAATCCATGCCTTTTGCGTTCAGCGTGTACCACAACACATGGCCAACACCGGTACCGTCTGGCCCCAATGTGGGGGTAACGCCTTGCGGCAACAGCCGCTGCGCGTAGTTTAGCCTTTCCAATACCCGGCTCCTGGCCCAGTACACGTCTGCCTTATCTTCAAATACTATATACACAAAGCTCATCCCAAACATAGAGGTAGCACGAATAGCCTTTACCTTCGGAATGCCCTGTAAATTACTCACCAACGGATACGTGACCTGGTCCTCCATCAGTTGAGGACTGCGACCGGGCCATTCGGTAAAAACGATCACCTGATTATCCGAAAGGTCAGGAATGGCATCGATTGGATTTTGCTGCACAGCATAAAAGCCCACAATAAACAATCCTGAGGCCAGCAGCAAAACGATATACCTGTTTTTTAAAGACAGGCTAATCAGTTTATTAATCATCTTGCAGTCGTTAAGGAAGCCTGCCGTGTTGCGGCAGGCTTCCGGATTTACATTTTCATTTTATCTGCCGGTTTCTTTTTAATGTCGGCCTTTTTTACCAACGTCATGCCGCAACCGGGCTTTGGGCATTTACCGGGTTTATAAGCAACGACATCCGTATGCATGGGACAGGTGTAAATGACTTTAGCTTTTTTAGTCTTTTGAACGGTGTCAGGGGCAGTTTTTTCGGTATTAGGGTTCGCTGCAAATGCGCTTGCAGCAGTAAACAGGACGGCAAAAGCCATCAGCATGATTTTTTTCATTGTGCTTAAAAAATAAAAATGGATATTGTTGCAAGGCGTAAATCGCTATGCAGTTATGATGAATGAAGATGATTTATTAGTCATCAGGCTGCAGAAATGCAGCTGTTGCCGAGTCAGATACGGTAAGTGCAGTTTAAGATGTAGGCTGGTGTTTGCTGTCGCTCCGGCGGCGCATTGGCGTTAAAAGCCAAATACGACGGTTCCAGCATAGTAACCTGTTTGAGAGATAGTGTAAAAGATGGAAGGACAACCGGCATTATCTTCGCCGTTATTGACAATGGGTTACCGCCAATATGGCTATCCTTTATTTTGAACGACTGTTTTGCGGTTTTGCAGCACTTATCCGCTATGGTGCCAGTTTTTCCATCGTTGTGCTGTCCTTCGCCGAGTGAATAAGTTGTATGTGTAAGCTTACCGCAGCAATAAAAGCGTTCTGCCGATACGCCCGTGGCCGACAGCAGGTAAATAAACGATAATACTATGACGGTTAACTTTTTCAACTGTTCAAATATAAAAATTATAATTGATCCAATGCCGTGCGTTTTGCTGCGCCTTTTGTTTTGTATTGAGTTGGGCTAAAACCTGTAATATTTTTAAATTGGG
Organism: Mucilaginibacter sp.; assembly: GCA_051953515.1. Classification (GTDB taxonomy): domain Bacteria; phylum Bacteroidota; class Bacteroidia; order Sphingobacteriales; family Sphingobacteriaceae; genus Mucilaginibacter. The sequence goes on along the minus strand of JBQCIS010000425.1, from coordinate 28,860 downwards.
TTGACAGATGTGCACTACTACTGTAACCCATCTGGTAAGCGATCTCATTCAGGTTCAGCTCACCATATTCAAGCAGTTCTTTTATCTTTTCTACTTTTTGTTCGATAATAAAACGCTCTATGGTTTTATCCTGCATATTTGAAAAGAGACGGCTTAAATGTGCATAATCACGGTTGAGCCTGTCGGAAATTATAGTCGAAAACGTCCGGTTCATTTCCGATAGATTCGAGTGATGTACAACATCAATGATCGTGTTTTTAATCGCTTCAACTGTTTTATCGCTTTCTTTGTCAATAAGCTCAAAACCGGGTATTTTCAATGCAGCTGCAATTAGCTGCAATTGCTCTTCGCCGGGTTCAAGTGTTACTTCAGCCTGTCCTAAGATTACGTTAGAAACGGTAAAACCCAAACCCTCCAATTGCTGACGTACAATCATCCGGCAGCGGTCACAAACCATATTTTTAATATGTAATGTCACAATACAAATCTACTACATTTTAAGTTTTTTGCGTCCCCAAAAGAAATACAGCACAGATAGCGGGATAAATATAAAGTTTAACCAGGTGCCATAGTTCCATTCAAAATGTTGGCTGCTCATTTCCATATTGCGGTGATGATTTTGTGGTATCCAGTGCAGTGCGGCAAACGTGTAGTCTAAAGCCAGTGCTGTAAGAAAAATGCTTACCACCATTGTGCCAAACAAAAACCACATAGGCTTGCTGCCGTAATAACTGCGGAACACCATCAGCATTGGTATGGTCACCAGGTCAGACAAAATAAAGGCTATAACCCCGCCAAAAGATATGCCGCCATGCCAAAGCACAGCCGCCATTACAATATTGCCCACCGAGCAGACAAAGGCAATAACTGCCACCAAAATGCCGATCAGGGCATTCCAGCACAACACCAGGAAATGCGGTAACGCAGTATGGCCGGTGAGAAACAGGTTTTGCCAAAAATTATCAGGAACAAGTACCATTAATACAGACGCAATGATGATGCCGATAAGGATGTCTTTACCAACCATTATTACATCCATATAAAAATGACCGCTTGCTGCGCTTAATTTGCTTAGGAAATTAGAATGTAGCTCTTTTTCTTTAGCCGGCATGCTATGACAACAGGACGGCTTTGGCTGATGTTCATGTTCGCCGTGGTTATGATGCATATGTGCGTGGTCATGCCCGCCTTCGCTATGCTGAATATGCGTGTGCGCATTTTCCTTAACTTTTGGTGGGAAAAACCACCGGATAAGCACTGCAGAAACGATGATAAAGAAAATTCCCCCTAACACTTCGCCGCCAAAAAAAGCCCAGCCCAGCAGCGAAACGATGACTATAAATATTTCGAAAACCAAATTGGTGCTGGCTATCATAAAGGCTACGGCATTAGACCAGGTGGAGCCTTTAATTAGCAGCGTTCGGGCCATTGAGGCGGCTGCGTAAGAACAAGATGAGGAAACTGCACCAAAAAAGGTGGATAAGCTTAATGCCGCTATGGTATTCTTCCCAAGCCTTTTCGATATTTTTTCGGTAGAAACAAATGCCCTGACTAATGAAGAAAGAATAAAACCAAGGGCCAGCCCCCAGTAGATATCCCAGATCATATAAAACAGGGTGGTAAATATTTGGACAATGATATGCATGGCGTTCTATTTTTAATAATACAAAATTGAAACATCATGGATTTTAAGATTTACATATAATCGTTTTTGATTTACAAGATTTTGCTATAAAAAATGATGGTAATAAATGCTAAAAGGCCAACAGGCATAGGTGTAGTTGTCAATGCTATTAATAAAGCGCCTGCGCCGGCTACATACGCATTAATGGTTAGCAGATATTATTCCCCGTATTTTTAATTAAGTGCATAACCGGCTGCTTATTTATTATGCTTGATATTATTAATTCTTTTACAGATTTTTAGCCACAGATTATTAACCGGTACACTGTTTTATTTAGCTGTAGTTACTAATTCTTAAATTACAGTTTGCATGAGGGAATTTACCTGTTTCAGCGATGACGAACTTTTGGACATGCTCAAAAATGAGGATGAACATGCTTTTAATGAGCTGTATAACAGGTATTGGGAAAAGTTATTCAACGCAGCCTATAAACGTTTAAAGCATATAGAAGCAGCAGAAGAAGTAGTACAAGATCTGTTTACCGACCTTTGGCTGCGCCGGAAAACGCTTAACATCAGGCAGGAATTACCGGTTTATCTTTTTTCAGCTATCAAATATCTTGTCATTAAACAAATTAATAAAACGGCCAGCCAGAATACGTTTGTTGATAGCCATGCCGCCATCTTTAACGACAGTGATAACTCTACCGAAGAATGGCTTATTGCCAACGATCTCCAATCGCACCTGCAAAGCCGCGTTGAATTATTACCGGTAAAATGCCGCGAAATATATCACCTGAGCCGTGACGAGCACCAAAGCAATAAAGACATTGCGCAGCAACTGAATATTTCGGAAAAAACGGTCGAAAACCAGATCACCAAAGCGCTGAAACGTCTGCGGGCCAGCCTGAATATCTTCTTTTTCTAAAAACAGTAAAAAAAATTTAAGCCGGCGTAGGGGGTAGCTTGTTTTCAGGTCACTATCCTTATAAACCAGTTTTTCTCTGCTGCTTAAATTTAATGAAAAAACAATTACGCGTTTCCTTGTTCAGGAAATACCTTTCAGGCCAATGCACTCCGGAAGAAGAGGCATTAATAGAAGAATGGTATGCTTCGTCGGAAAACGAAGAAGACTATACCACATCCATTTCCGGCCAACAAAAGCAACAGCTGAAAGATAGCATCCGCCGGAGTATATCGGATAAGATCTCAGCAGAGGTTAATGAGCCTGTCGCTATCAGTAAACGGTTAAACGTACGCCGATTGGTTTGGACAACCGCGGGTATTGCTGCGTCGTTGTTTATTTTGTTTGCTGTTGTACTACATAAGCCAACTGTTATAAAAACAGAGGTTGCAGTAAATGAAGCGATCTCTATCATCAATAAAACCAACACCATTTCTGAAACTACCCTGAGCGATGGCAGCCATGTTTGGATGATGCCGGGCGCAAACCTGCAATACCATAAGCTTTTTTCGGCTAACCGTCGCGAGGTACACCTGTCGGGCGAGGCTTTTTTTGAAGTAACTAAAAATCCTGCAAGGCCATTTGTTATATACAGTCGTAATCTGATTACCAAAGTATGGGGAACCAGCTTCAGGGTACGCGATTCTAAAGAACTGTCATTTGCCGATGTTACTGTAATGACGGGAAAAGTATCGGTAAAACTTGTTCATCCGGAAAACTTCCCTAAAAACAGCAATGCAAAGAGTAACGCTAATGAGGTGATGATTTATCCTTCGCAGCAGGTAACGTATTTAAAAAAGGAACAGTCGTTTGTAGAAAAACCAAAGGCGGATATGACCGCCATGCTGATCTGGGAAAAGCCTGATATTACCTTTAATAACAGGCCGATGCGTGAAGTAATACCAGTTCTGAATAAAACCTTCAACGTCAATATTTCAGCATCAGAGGATAATATAAACAGCCTGTTGCTTACAGCCGATCTTAACGGGTTGAACTTCCCCGAGATTATGCAGATGCTGCACAAGGCATTGGGCATCAATTATGACATAAATGGGCAGAATATTGTACTAAAAACAGACCAATAAAACCTAACGAGAACATGATGAAACATTACCCTACATAATCCCCCGGAAATAAAAAAAGCGGGGGTGCTGGTACCACTCCCACTTTCATTTTTCGCCCACGTGAAGGCTACCTGCAAGGCAGGTAACAGGGCATTTATTGTCTCATTTTTCAACAAGAAAACAATCTAAATTATGAAATTTTTTTTACGCATACCCCAACCTTGGTGTAAAATCATGAAAATAACATTGGGCCAGGTATTTATAGCTATTATGCTTACAACTATATCGTATGCAAGTACAAGCAGGGCACAGGCGGTATTAGACAAGCAGATAAGCGTTACTTTAACTAACACCAGCCTGGAAAACGCTTTAAAAGCTATTGAGCAGCAAGCCGGAGTGAAGTTTGTATACAGCAAAAGCATTATAAAAACAACTCAGCAGGTAACGCTTGACGCACGGCAGGAACGATTGGCAAATATCCTGCAACAGTTGCTTACACTTAATAACATCAGTTACGAGGTCATCGATAGTCATATTGTGCTTTCTAAGAATAAAGACAAGCCCGATAGCAAACCCATTACAGAAAGCGCTCCGCCTGTTACTGATGCTTCGCCGCAATCGGTTATTGTAACTGGTACCGTAACAGCTGCAACCGGCGAAACATTGCCGGGTGTTAGCGTCTCACTAAAAGGAACTTCCACAGGTACGATGACGGATATTAACGGCCATTATTCCTTAACCCTGGCTGATGGAAATGGCACGTTGGTTTTCAGTTATATCGGCTACGAAACCCAGGAAGTGCAGATCGGCAACAGGTCCCGTGTTGATGCAGTGCTTAAAGGAACCGATAAATCATTAAACGAAGTGGTGGTTATTGGTTACCAAACCGTACGCAAGAAAGATTTAACCGGTGCAGTATCACTTATCAGTACGCAGGAGTCCAGCCAGATTACCGGTGCTACAATGGGCGAAACATTACAGGGGTTATCACCAGGCGTAACCGTACGTACCAGCGGCGCTCCGGGCAACAACCCCGAGGTTGAGATACGCGGCATAGGCAGTTTACTATCCTCTGCTCCGCTTTATGTGATTGACGGTATGCTGTCTGACCCCAACGTAACCATTAACAGCGACGATATTGAATCGATACAAATATTGAAGGATGCGTCTGCGGCTGCCATTTACGGTTCGCGCGCTGCAAATGGCGTGGTTATTATCACAACCAAACAAGGCAAAACAGGTCCGCCTAAATTAAACTTTTCGGTAAAATATGGTTGGCAGCAACTGCCTAAAACCTGGGACGTAATGAATGCCAGCCAATATGCTGCAACCAAACGCCAGGAGTATACCGATGCCGGTTTGCCTGTACCGCCAAGCGTAGCCGCTGCCACATTCAATTCTGCAGTGAACACAAACTGGCAGGCTTTGGATGAACGTACCGGCAATGATGCGGATTATAATGTATCATTATCGGGCGGTTCAACTTATTCTAAATACCTCGTTTCATTAAGCTATTATAATGATCAGAGTGTATTACAGGCCAACTCATTTAACCGTACCAGCTTACGCATCAATACAGAAACTAAAAAAGGGATATTAACCTTTGGCGAAAATGCCGTATTTACCAATAGCAATACATGGTCGCCCACCGAAGGTAATCCATTTTATGATCTGCCGGTTGATTTGCCAACCATCCCTGTAAAAGGTTCGCAATTTATCAGCTCTACCAACCCCCAGGGCTTCAGCTTCGGTACTGCCGATCCGGCAGGCGGCGCACAGGATATCACCTATGCTAATAATATTTTAGCTGCTAACCAGGTAAGCAACCAGTATATTAATAATGCCAAAGTGGTGGGCAACGGTTATGTACAATTAAAACTGACCAACTGGCTGTATTATAAGTTTAATGTGGGCTTAGAAACCAGTTTTGATTACGCACACGATATGTTCCTCGGCGTACCGATCCGCTATGGTACTCCGGCCGCATCAAGCACAGTAAACGAAACCCGCGGACAATTCAGCAATGTGCTGATGGAGCATACCATTAACTTTAATAAAACCTTTAAAAAGCATAATATTAATGGTGTATTTGGCTTTAGCGAACAGACAGAAAAAGATGATTTTACCGGTGCCGGCCGTGCTAATCTTACTTATGTAAATGGCGGCTACCTGCAATCTATCAATTCGGCAACAGGTGACCCTACTGCTACCGGTGGAACTGGTGCCGATTTGAAGATCATCAGTTACCTGGGCCGTATCAATTACACCTTTAATGATAAGTACCTGCTTACCGCTACCGGCCGTATCGACCAGGATTCAAGGTTCGGGCCAAACTATCGTACAGGCTATTTCCCGTCTATAGCTGCAGCGTGGCGCATCAATAAAGAAAGCTTTTTTAAGGCTGATTGGGTGAACGACCTGAAACTGAATGCATCATACGGTGTATTAGGTATTAATACCATACCGCAATTTGCCAACCAGGGTTATATCAATACAGCGCCAAGAGCAGTATTTTATAATGATGTGATTGAGAACGGTGCTTACCAGGCATCATTATATAACCCGAACGTACACTGGGAGAGTCGCCACGAAACCAATATTGGTTTGGATGCGACCATTCTGAACAATTCGTTAACTATTACCGCATCGGTATACAAAAACGTATCTAAAGATGCTTTATTGATAGAACAGTTGCCAAATTATCTTGGTGCTAACAATTCGCCGTACATCAATGCAGGCTCTATCAGCAACGAAGGTATCGAGTTTGCCGCCACCTATCGCGATAATCACCACGATCTGAAATGGAGTGTTACCGGCAATTTCACTACTATTAAAAATAGGGTGTTGAGCGTTGGCGATCAGGGCGGTGCTAATTACATTGTACAAAACCCGGATTTCACACGTGCCGAAATTGGTCACCCTATCGGCTCATGGTATGTATTAAAGGATGAAGGTATTTTCCAGAGCCAGGCCGAGATCAACGCTTATAAACGTAAGAACGGCGACCTGATAGAACCTTTTGCCAAACCCGGCGATATAAAATTCTATGCCGATCCGAATGGTACAGGCCAGATCAATAACAACGATCGTGTTTTCGATGGTACTTCATTGCCTAACCTGCAAACAGGTTTGCAATTCAATGCTAATTACAAGAACTTTTCTTTAAGCATGCAATTTGTAGGCATATTCGGTTCTAAAATATTTGATGCGGTAAGACAAACACTGGATGACTATCAGAACACCAACTTCCGCTCAAATATCAGCCCGTGGACACCTTCAAATACTAACACTACCGACCCGCGCTTAGGATTCGCTACCGATCCCGGCATTAACAGCAACAATACCTTTGCAAGTTCGCGCTGGCTCGAGAACGGATCATACGGACGTCTCCGTAACCTTGAAATTGGTTATATGTTACCTAAGTCTGTTACCAATAAATGGCACATGGATAATGTGCGAATATTTGTAAGCGGACAGAATTTAGTAACCATAACTAAATACAAGGGCCTCGATCCGGATGTGGAAGGTAACCTGCTGCAACCCGGTTACGATAACGGTAACTGGCCGCCGAGCAGAATATTTTCAGTGGGTTTAAATTGTGGATTTTAATTAAAGCTTGAGAGAACCATGAAAAGGATAATCATATTATTTACTGCAGCCGTTTCAATGTTGTTTGCCGGTTGCCAGAAATCATTAAATATAGCTAACCCGGATGCAGTTACTACACTGCAGTTCTGGAAAACACAAAATGACGCCCTGTTGGGTGTAAATGCAACTTACAGCACCTTTCATCGCGCAGGTATGTGCCGCTGGTACTTCTTTGCTACCATGATACGCGCCGATGAAGGGTGGAGCAAGAGCGGCGATCCAAACATTATCGCCAACTTCGATCAGTTTGTGGTGAGTGATTACAACTATGGAAATGTTTACGGCCTGTGGACCGATAATTATTATGGCATTAACAGGGCCAACCAGGTGCTTGATAATGTACCAAACATTGCGATGGATGCAACCCTCAAGAACAGGTATCTGGGCGAAGCACATTTCCTGCGGGCATTGTTTTATTTCGAACTGGCTTCGCTTTTTGGTAACGTGCCAATCATGCTGCATGCATCGGAGCCTACCGATAAGCCCGCTACTTCGCCGCAGGCTGCAGTATGGGCTCAGGTTGAGCAGGATTGTGCAGCTGCCGTTCAGTTATTACCGGCAAGTTATACCGGCAGCGATGTCGGCCGAGCCACAAAAGGCGCCGCAAATGCTTTAATGGCTAAAGCCTATATGCAGCAGCGCAATTACCAGGCTGCCCTTGCGCCCTTACAGGCGGTAATACAAAGCGGCCAGTATTCGTTGATGGCGAATTACCAGGATAATTTCTTAAATACAAAGGACTATAACAAAGAATCGGTATTTGAGTTCGGAAATGCGCTTAACCCTAACGACACACACGATGATGACACCAACCAGGGCGCCGAAGATAATCTGAACTACGGCTCATCTATTCCACCATTCTTTGCACCGCCGCAATTGGGCTTTACCGATGGCGAGGCACACCGCTGGCCGATAGCCGAGTTTGAAAAAGAAAAAACCGTAAGCGGACAAAGAGACCCTCGACTCGCCGTTACTTTCCTGTTTGACTCAACCGATGTACGCGGGCCGCAGTTTACCCAGATTTACGGGCAAACCTTTGCATCGAGATATGGAACCACCAATGTATCAAACGATAACTATGTATGGTTTGCCAAACTTCTTGATGATAATAATGGCACCACTGCTGCTCCGGGAAATTTTGAAATATTCCATTCGCCAAACAATTACCGCTTTATACGTTATGCCGATGTATTGCTAATGTATGCTGAGTGTTTGAATGCTACCGGCTCAACAGCAACTGCATACCAATACGTTGATATGGTAAGACAGAGAGCCGGACTGGCAACGCTTACTTCGGTTATGCCGGGAATGACACAGGCGCAGTTCCTAACCCAACTGAAACATGAACGTATTACCGAACTGACTGGTGAGGGCCACCGCTGGAACGATCTGGCCCGCTGGGGCGATTTGAGTCCGGCTTTAGCCTCGCGCGATGCCGGCTTCAAAAACTTTGTAACCGGAAAGAACGAATTTTTCCCTATACCGCAGCGTGAAATAGACGTTAATCCTAATCTTAAACAAAACCCGGGATATTAATATTATCCTGCTAAGGAAGGCACATTTTTGCCTTCCTTAGTTTTAAATTTACACTACAATGCGCTTATGAAAAATATCATTATTGGTTCCGTTACATTGCTTGCAGGGCTGATGCTGGGTTGCGGAAAAAGTAGTACGGGCAACAGTAATAATAATAACGGTAACACCACAACTACCCCCAAAACCACTTACTTTACTAATCCGCTACTGCAAAAAGGACCTGACCCGTGGGTTATCGGGAAGGATGGCAATTACTATTTTACCTATACTAACGGCAATAACCTTACGGTATATCAAACCACCAAAATGTCGCAACTGTCACAGGCGCAGGTCAACGTGGTATGGACACCGCCTGCAACCGGTGCTTATTCGCATGATATATGGGCGCCCGAGATACATTACCTGCAAAATAAATGGTATTTATACTTCGCGGCCGATAATGGCAATGACACTACCCACCGTGTTTATGTATTGGAATCGAGCGATGCAACACCCTTTACCAACAACTGGACTTTTAAAGGACAATTAAAGCCTACAACTGACCGCTGGGCAATTGACCCGACTATATTGCAATACAATGGCAGCATGTATGCGCTTTGGTCGGGCTGGCAGGGTTATAACCAGCCCGGAAACCAGCAGATTTATATTGCCAAAATGTCGAATCCTTATACCATCGATGGTAACAGGGTGATGATCGCACAGCCGGATTATGCCTGGGAAAAGAATGGATCACCGGTAAACGAAGGCCCTGAAATATTGATCAATAGTTCAGGAAATGTATTTGTAATCTATTCTGCAAGCAGCTGCTTTACTGATGATTATTGCTTAGGGATGTTATCATTAAAACCAGGCGGTAATCCGCTTAGTCCCGGCGATTGGACGAAAGCGGCACAACCTGTTTTTACAAAAAATACATCCGGCAACACTTACGGACCGGGACATTGTGCATTTTTCATGTCGAAGGATAGCACACAAAACTGGATACTATTCCATGCCAACTCATTCAGCGGGCAGGGATGCGGCGATCAGCGCAGCCCTCGCATGCAAAAATTTACCTGGAACAGCGATGGAACGCCAAATTTTGGTACAGCTATACCAACAGGTTCAAACATCGTAGTACCATCAGGCGAATAAACACCGAATTATATATTTAACCAATGAAAATAAAAGCAGCAATAATTGCATTACTCATCGCCTTTTCGGCAACAAGCTATGCGCAAACGCCGGTTGGCAAACCATGGCCGGCCGAAAAAGCACGGGCATGGTACGCACGGCACAAATGGATCAACGGCTCCGATTACATCACCAGTACAGCGGTAAACCAGTTGGAAATGTGGCAGGCTGATACCTTCGACCCTAAAACCATCGACCGCGAATTGGGTTGGGCCGAAGGAATTGGGTTTAACACCATGCGTGTTTTTCTGCATAGTCTTGCATGGAAACAAGACCCGACGGGTTTTAAAAAGCGTGTAGACCATTATCTTGCCATTGCCAACAGGCACCATATTCAAACCATATTCGTATTCTTTGATGATTGCTGGAATCCGAATCCTAAGATCGGCAAACAACCCGCGCCTAAAACAGGCATACACAATTCAGGCTGGGTACAGGATCCGGGCAGACCCATAACAACCACGGCAGAATATGATGAATTGCACCGGTATGTTGCAGATATACTGCACGCGTTCGGTCATGATAACCGCATATTACTATGGGATTTGTATAACGAACCCGGCAATAGCAATAAAAAGGAAGCATCGCTTGGCTTGCTGACTAAAATATTTACCTGGGCACGTGAGGCTGCACCAGACCAGCCAATAAGTGCAGGCTTATGGTCGTGGGACTATGAAAAGCTAAATGCGTTTCAGGTAATGAACTCGGATGTGATCACGTATCATGATTATGAATCGCCCGAGTGGCACCAACGAGTTGTACAATTATTAAAAGCGTATGGCCGACCGGTAATTTGTACCGAATACATGGCACGTACACGTAACAGCACATTTGAAAACACCATGCCTATGCTGAAAAAGGAAAATGTGGGCGCAATAAACTGGGGGCTTGTAGAAGGTAAAACCAATACTAAGTATGCATGGGATACCCCGATGCCCAATGGCGACGAACCTAAGCTCTGGTTCCATGAGGTATTCAGGAAAGATGGTACACCGTATAAACAGGAAGAAACAGACCTGATAAAAAAGCTGAACGGGAAATAAGCAGCCTCAGATATTTAAAATAAGACACACACTGCTTGCAAAATTGTAAAAAGAAAAACTGATCGCTTTTAAAGGTGAAAAGTCACCATGTCCGTCGCCAACCAGGGCTGCCTTTTTTAAAGAAAATAAGCAGGATAAGGATTAATCCGAAATATAAAACAGAAGAAAAGTTGAAAGGCTTTTCTATTAGCTACGAAAGGGGGAAAGGTTATCAAAAGATGGCTTTCCCCTTTTTTGTACCTGCATATTAACAGTATGCAATAATTATTAACATTAGTCGAATAGCCTTGAAAAATGAGTTTCGAGGTGATTACGCATGCCGTTTCTTAGTTGTTCCGCCGAGCCTTTCTCAATCAGTTCAACAAGTTGCTTGTGCGAAACGTATTCTTTCTGCCTGATTTGCTTTTTTAAAAGCCCGCTTTTATGTACGTAATCGAATACGGGCAACAGCATTTTTTGAAATTTCTTTAAGGTTTCGTTGCCGGTAATCTCGTACAGTTTGCCATGAAACTTAATTTCCTGTTCAATCATAAACAGTTCATTACGAGTTTCGGCCGGTTCGCTGGTTACAATTTTTTTCAGGTCCTCTATATCTTGCGGCGTTACCCTTTCTATAATAAAATCGGCCATGCCAATTTCAAGGGCCAGTCGCATTTCAAATATTTCTTTCAGCGTTTCTTCGTCCAGTATCTGGGGGTTCATGCTTTTTTCGAGAACCGACACCAGATCAGGGCTGGTGATGACCGCGCCACGATGCTTTTTTGATTCGATGAGGCCTATCATTTTCAGCCTGAGCATGGCCTCACGTATCACAGTACGGCTAACACCTAATGCGGCAGAAAGCTCCATCTCTTTAGGAATGGCATCGCCTACCTTATAGTTTTTTTCAATAAAAAACTCGATCAGGTTTTTCTCCACACGGTCAACCAACGAGCTGGTATCTATACCTCTTATTGTTTCTTTAACATTCAAAGTTCCCATAACTGATCGGCAAACATACAAAATCGCCTTTTTATTATACAAGTCCTATATATTTTCTAACTGCCAGAGCAACAGTATGCAAATACTTTAAAAATAATTTGGAAGTAAATATAAAAGTTCTCTAATATTGTATTATGTATGACATAATACAATTATTTAACCAATTTAATCCATTAACATGATGCGAAGATTTACTCACCTGCGTGCGGTGCTCATGCTGATTGCCATACTGGCGGTCGGTGTGGCAAACGCACAAACAAGAAGGATCAGCGGCACTGTCAGTTCTGCCGACGATCACAAGCCTTTGCCTGGCGTAACCGTTTTGGTAAAAGGTACTTCCGTTGGCACACAAACTAATGCCACCGGTAGTTTCACCTTAAATGTAACCGATAAGGATGCCCTGGTATTCCGTATGCTCGGTTTTGAAGAACTGACCATACCTGTTGCCGGAAAAACCAGCATTGAGGTATCGCTTAAAGCAGAAAACAAATCATTAAATGAAGTACTGGTTGTTGGTTACAGCACCCAGTCGAGGGCCACGGTAACCAGCTCGGTATCCAAACTGGATAACCAGGTGCTGGCTACTGCTCCCCGGGCCAACGTGGCTACTGCTTTGCAAGGTTCTATTTCGGGCCTTCAGGTAATTTCCGGTAGCGGCACGCCTGGGAGCAGTCCGCTTATTACCCTTCGCGGCGGGGCATCCATCAGCTCGCCTGCCCAGCCGTTAATTGTGGTAGATGGTATAATAAGGGCTTATAATGATATCCCGGAAGAAGACATTGCCTCGGTGGATGTTTTAAAGGATGCCGCTGCAACTGCAATTTATGGTGCAAGGGCCAGCAATGGTGTTATTCTCATTACCACCAAAAAAGGTAAAGCCGGAACAGCGCAGATCGACTACAAGTTTACCGCGGGCTTTAATGAGAACAGGCAGGGCTATCAGTACCTTGACGCAAAGGACTATATCTATTATGCCCGTTTAGGTGGGGTGAATGCAGGCCGTTCATTGTCGGCCATTAATAATTCGCGCGGTTATGGTTTATTAACCGACCCTGCCGATCTTGCCTCGTTTGATATCAGGGCAGAAACACCGCAGAATACCTACCTGTTGCAACAGGGCTGGCAGGATATGGACGACCCCGCCAATCCGGGAACGAAGATCATCTTTAAAGATCACAGTAAACAGATACAGGATATGGTTTTCCGTAATACCCAAACGGCCGACCATTATTTAAGTGCATCCGGTGGTAGCGATAAAGGCACCTATTTCGCCAGTCTCGATTATTATAATGAACCAGGTGTTATTATCGGTTCAAATTACAATCGCTATTCGGGTAATTTCAACGGTTCATTAAAGGTGAAACCAAATGTTGAGATAACCTCAGGGGTTACCTTCTCAACATCGTCTCAGTTGGGTGTACTGGGGTCTGATGTCAATACCATGTACCGTACGCTTTCGTTATGGCCCACTTTTAATCCCTGGCTTGATGCAGCGCAAACACAGCCTAACCCAGGCAACGGCATAAATGATGGTAATCCGCTTTATTGGCTTCAGCATCAGAAAAGCAGCGATGAGGTGGATCGTATAACTGCAAGGGCAGGCTTAAAATGGGATATTTTGCCGGGTTTAACTTTCAAGTTATCAGGCAGCGGTTATTTATTTCAGCAGTTGGATAATTATTTCCAGTATGCTACCCAGCTGTATTCAAACGTGTTTGCAAACCCGCCGTCATATTCAAATACTACCAGACCGGCTTACGCAGCCTATCAGCGCACATTTGAACAAACCTACGATGCGACACTGAATTACACCAAATCATACGGAAAGAACAATTTTAATTTACTTATCGGCGGCGAATATTTTGACAACGCCCTGTTCAACGATGAGGTTTACGGTACTAATGCCCCTACAGATAACATTACCACGGTAAACGCTTCTACGGTGTTTCCGGCTGGCAATAATACCAGTGCCCAGTATGAATACCGCATTATATCAAGCTTTGGTACGCTGAATTATAACTATGATGAGAAATATCTGGTGAACCTGGTTCTGAGGGAAGATGGCGTTTCGCAGCTTGCACCTCAAAAAAGGATAGGCTTTTTCCCGGGGATATCAGTCGGCTGGAATTTATCGAAAGAAGATTTCTTTCAGAACTCCGCCATCAGTAAAATTATTTCTACCATTAAACCCAGAATCAGTTACGGTTCAAACGGTAATATATCACCTTTATCCCAAACCGGTAACTTATATATAACGCAGGGTGCATACAGTACCACAACGCCTTATAATACCAATGGCGCCATATACAATTCAACGCCAACTAACCCCAACCTGAGCTGGGAAACCAGTACAACCAAGGATGTGGGTATTGACCTTGGTTTGTTTCATGACAGGATAAGCCTTTTGGTTGATTACTATGATAAAATAAATGGTAACCTGCTCACCACATTACCGCTTCCTAACTACATGGGCTTTGGCAGCATTTATACAAACGATGGTACCTACCAGAACAAAGGTTTGGAATTTACCCTTAACGCACACATCCTAAATAACCCTAACGGATTAAAGCTTGATTTTGGCGCCATTGCCTCTTACAATAAAAACAAAGTACTTAAACTGCCATATAATGGCAATGCTAATAACAGGCAAGGCGGCATACAGGTATTTAACCCTAAAACCGGGCAACTGGAATGGGTAGCCGGTATTCAGGAAGGGCAGCCTCTGGGCCAGGTATATGGCTATAAAGAATTAGGCATATTTTCAAGCCAGGCTCAGATACAAGCCGTAGCAGGTAGCCGGGTGGATAATATTGCGGGTATTACCGGACCCAATCTGGCACCGGGTCCTGGCGGGCACATTACTCCGGGTGATGTGAACTGGCAGGATGTGAACCATGACGGTATCATTGATTCACGCGACCAGGTTTATCTCGGTAACATCTTCCCTACATGGACCGGTGGTTTTAATATCAGCGCTGCATATAAATCCTTTTCATTTTACACACGCTTTGATTACTCGTTAGGTAGCATCATTTACAACGATTTTATTGCCCGCTCACTGGGGCAGTACCAGGGTACGTTTAACATGATCAGCGAAATGAAGAACTCATGGACGCCAGCCAATACCAATACCATGATTCCGAAAGATTATTACGCCGACCAGGTGCTTGGCTCAAAGGACAATTATACCCGCGGCAATAATGCCTCTGCTAATTTGCTGGGTGAGAATTCGCAGTTTTATGAAAGCGGTAATTATCTGGCCTGCCGCGAAATCACGCTGTCTTACGATTTCCCTAAAAGATGGATACAAAAAACACATGTATTCTCCCGCGCCAAAATATATGTAAGCGGCGACAACCTGTTTTATATCAAAAAATTCAGCGGCCCTGATCCTGAAGCACCGGTTTCGGGCAATACCATCACCGGTGTTTACCAGGGTACGTATCCATCGCCGAGAACATACGTTCTGGGTGTTCAGGTATCACTTTAACCAAAATATTAAGATCGAACATGAAAAAGAATATCATTGTTTTATTATCGGGCCTGGTGATACTAAGCCTGGTAAGTGCCTGCCGGAAGGACCTGAGCCTGTCGCCGGTGAGCAGTATAACCGACGGCAATTATTTTCAGAATGCAAGCCAGTTTGATGCATTCATGGCGGGTATACATACACAATTCAGAAATAACACAGCAGCTTTTCAAACTTTAGGTGAGATGCGCGCCGATATATTCGGTACAGATCCCGGTTCAGGCTCGGCATTTACCGGCGAAGCAACCCAGGGTATGGAGCGCCTCTGGCAGGAAAGCCTTACCCTTGATAACCCTGGTATAAGCAACTACGGCGGTTTTTATGCAGTGATTGACCAAATAAACCTGATGATATCAAAGCTGAATTCAACCAACGTGGTTACGGCAGCAAATAAGAACTATTATCTGGGTATTTGCTATGGCATGCGGGCATTTTACTACTTTCAGATCTATCGCACGTGGGGCAATGCCATTATACAAACCGATCCCGTAACCGGTAGTTCTATCGACATTGCTCATCTGGACAAAGCTGCTGCAAGCCAGGCTGATGTGATGGCGCTGATCAAAGCGGACATTGATAAATCAGTAAACAGCTTCGCAACAGATTACACTTTCAGGAACTCGAAAGGATATTGGTCGAAATCAGCAACATTAATGTTAAAGGCCGAGGTTTATTTATGGACAAGCGTACACAATAATGGCGGCACTGCTGATGCCACAACCGCATTAAATTCGCTTAACGACATACAAACCAACGTGCCGGCGCTGCAACTGTTACCGTCATATCCTTCCATCTTTGCCACAACTAACCGTGGTAACAATGAAATGATATTTGCAATCCGCAATCAGTTAAATGAGGCTTCCATGTCGTGGGTGCAAAGCAGTTTCGTGCCCCAAACCGGTTTGATCGTGGCCTATTATGATTCCATCGCCAACCGCCAGTTTAACGTAACAACAGACAACTGGGGCGGCCTGCTCCGCGCACCGGTTAAAATTTCAACCTTCAGGCAGTTCAGCCCTAACGATACCAGGCGTTTGGCTTCTATACAGCCTGCTTATACCCTGCAATCGAATGGCAGCTACAAGATAGCCGGCTGTTTTGCCGATAAATATGCCGGTGAACAAAATGCAGGTGTAAGGGTGATAACAAATGATTTCCCGGTATACCGTTATGCCGACCTTTTATTGCTTAAGGCTGAAGCGGAGGTTGATTTGGGGCAGGACCCTTCAAATGAGATGAACCTGGTGAGGGCGAGGGCTTATGGCGCAAATTATAACGCGGCCACCATCGGATATCCGAACCAGGCGATAGACGCCAATCCGAGGGAAGCTATTTTGCAGGAGCGTTTGCACGAATTTGTATTCGAAGGCAAAAGATGGTACGATTTGCGCCGAATGGGCGACCAGTATGTTTATGAGCACACGGCCTTACTGCCCTCAAACGCTTATGCACTGTTATGGCCCATAGACCGTACTACATTAACCAACAACCGGTTACTGGTGCAAACCCCTGGTTATGCTGCATTTTAATAAAGAGATACCTGATCCTGAAATTGGGTTAGTTTAGTTGATGATTCATTTTCCCGGGAGCCAAGCTCCCGGGAATAATGACCAGACTGTAATTTATAATGAATATTAAAAAACTTAAAGGATTGATCGCGGCACCTTTTACGCCGTTTAATGGTAACGGTGTACTCGCCCTGGCAAAAATACCTGCGTATTATCGCCTTCTGAAAGATAACCATGTAGCAGGCGCCTTTATTTCCGGCTCAACCGGTGAGGGTGTTTCGATGGCGGTTGATGAAAAAAAAGCAGTAAACATTGCCTGGGCAGCATGTGCCTCGGCCGATGCGGATTTTAAAGTGATCAGCCTGGTGGGCGGGAACTGCCTGGCAGAATGTAAGCTATTGGCCCGCCATGCTGCTGATGCCGGACTGGACGCTGTCGCTTTTACTTCGCCTTCTTATTTCAAACCCCAAAGCGTGGCCGTCTTAGCTGAAATGTGTGCGGAGATAGCAGCTGAAGTGCCTGAACTGCCTTTTTATTATTATCACATACCAGTGCTTACCGGCGCTAACTTCGATATGATCCGTCTACTGGAACAGGTTGACGGGCGCATACCCAACTTTGCAGGCATCAAATACACGCATGAAGATTTTATGGATTTCCAGAGCTGTATGAACTTTGCAGACGGACGTTACGATATGCTTTGGGGAAGGGATGAAAATATGCTTTCTGCACTGGTGCTGGGCGCAGAGGGAGCGGTGGGTAGCACGTTTAACTATGCTGCGCCACTTTATCACAACCTGATACAGGCATTTGAAAATAACGACCTGGACAAAGCGCGCAAGCTACAGCAATTAGCTATTGATATGATCCGCTTATTGGGTAAGTACGGCGGAATATCGGTAGGGAAAGCTTATATGCGGTTAATAGGGCTGGATTGCGGGGATTTTCGCTTGCCTGTATCCAACATGAGCGATGAAAAATTTGAGCTTTTCCGGCAGGATGTTGCTAAATTAGGGTTTGATACCTTTAAATCTGTCTATAAAGGTAATGAGTAACAATATCCTTTATCCTTTTGCGCTGGCTGCCATGATGCTTTCCTCCGGTCAGTCTTTTAGCTGGCAGCAGGTAACCAGTTTGCCTGGCATTAACGGTCAGCGGTCAACAGGTTATGCCGGCGCCATAAATGGTATTAACCATGATAGGCTTATTGTGGCCGGTGGTGCTAATTTTCCGGGCAAACTGCCATGGGAGGGTGGTAAAAAAGCATATTCCAACCAGATACATATATTGCAGCGGAATAATGATAGCTATGTATGGGATAACATAAATGGTATTACGTTGCCTGAACCGGTTGCTTATTGTGGTTGTACATCAACCGAAAAAGGGATTGTATATGCGGGAGGAGAAAACGGAAACGGATTGCTAAAAACAGCTTATGTTTTATCATTAGCCAAATATCAACCAGTCATTCATCGTTTGCCTAATCTGCCGGTGGCCGCTACCAATATAACGCTTACGCATTGCGGTAATATGGTTTATGCTGCCGGTGGCGATCAGCAGCATGGGTCGCTGGATCTGTTTTGCTGTATAGATATTGGCGCGACACACCCGCGCTGGCAAATATTACCTAAATTACCACTGGCGCTTGCTAACGCTGCACTCGTAGCGCAAAACGGCCCTGATGGCGAATATATTTACCTTATAGGCGGCCGCACAAAAACGTCTACCGGTATTAGTGATCTGCATTCTGCTGTTTACCGTTATAATATCGTGCGCAAAAGCTGGACAGCTTGCGCAAATATTACTAACAATGGCCATGTGATGAATTATTCGGCTGGTCCATCCATCGCCCTTGGCAAAAGGTACATTTTGTTGCTTGGCGGCGACGACGGTATTATATTTCATCAGATAGAGACACTGCTTGCGCGGATAAACAAAACCACCGACAGTATTGAACGAGAACAACTTATTGCCGCAAAAAATAAACTGGTAACCACACATCCGGGATTTAACAGGAGCATTTTGATTTATGATACCATGCACAACAGCTGGCTGGCAGCAGGTGAGTTGCCGTTTACAGCGCAGGTAACAACCAATGCCGTGTGGTGGGGTAATGATATAGTTATTTCTAACGGCGAAATACATCCCGGAGTGCGCACGCCCGCGATTATGATCGGCAGTATTGATTTGAATAAAGAATAATGGCAAAAAAGTATTATAAATGGGTTGTGGTTGGGCTGCTGTGGATGGTGGCATTACTTAATTATGTAGACCGGCAAATGCTGTCGGTTATGCGCCCTGCTATGCAAGCTGATATTCCAGAATTAAGGTCGGCCACCCAATTTGGCTACCTGATGGCTATATTTCTGTGGATATACGGCTTAATGAGCCCTTTTTCTGGTGCAATAGCCGATCGTGTCAGTCGTAAATGGCTTATTGTGGCAAGTTTGTTTGTATGGTCGGCGGTTACGCTGGCTATGGGGCACGCACATACTTTCACACAGGTTTACTGGCTGCGTGCGATAATGGGCATAAGCGAAGCATTGTATATACCCGCAGGCCTTTCCCTGCTGGCCGACTATCATGGCTCCCGTACGCGCTCGCTGGCTATCGGCCTGCACATGACGGGCTTTTACATAGGCCAGGCATTGGGAGGCTACGGCGCTGCCTTGGCCGAACGGTTTTCATGGCAATCAACCTTCAGCGGCTTGGGATTAATAGGCATTGTTTACGCGTTTATACTACTTATCAGCTTAAAAGAAATCAAGGAAAAATCATCAGAGAAAGTATCTTCTTTTTCCGGCTGGAAGCAATTGGCCGTCAGCAGGCCCTTTTGGGTAATCCTGTTTTTTTTCGCTGTTGTTAGCCTGCCGGGTTGGGCATGCAGAAACTGGCTGCCAACCTTGTACGCTCAAAATTTAAACTGGCCCATGAGCAAAGCCGGCCCGCTGGCAACAGTTACCATTGCCATGGCCTCACTTGCGGGCGTGGTAGTGGGCGGAATTTTGTCTGACTGGTGGGTGCGCTACAACCTCAAGGGCCGTATTTATACCAGCGCACTTGGGCTTGCCCTTACATTGCCCGGGCTTATACTTCTGGGGTTAGGGCACAGTCTTTTTTGCACGGTTTGCGCCGGGATTTGTTTTGGCGTGGGCTACGGCCTGTTCGATGCCAATAATATGCCTATCCTGTGCCAGTTTATTAGCAAAGGGCAGCGTGCCACAGCCTATGGGTTGATGAACATGGTTGGCGTTTTCTTTGGTGCCGCTATAACCGGGTTACTCGGAAGCTCTTCAGATGCAGGCCGGCTGGGGGTAGGATTTGCGTGGCTTGCCGTTGTTGTAGTTCTCGCGATAATAAGTCAGCTGGCATTACTGCATCCGCAAACGGATACCGACATACAAACACAAAAAAATTAATATGTTGCGAAATATTTTCAGGATATGTGTGTTCCTGGTCGTGCCCTATTTGTCCGCATCCGGCGAACAACATAGCATAAAAGTTGCCTGCGCAGGCAATTCGGTAACATTTGGTTTCGGCATCGCCGATAGAGAAACAAATTGTTATCCCGCGCAATTGCAGTCGATGCTGGGCAAGGGTTATGCGGTGGCTAATTTCGGACATAGCGGCGCAACTTTGCTTCGTAAAGGCCACAATCCTTATGCAAAAACTGCTGAGTTTACCAAGCTTATACAATACAGGGCCGATATAGTGATCATTGATCTTGGCCTGAACGATACCGATCCCCGCGATTGGCCCAACTATGGGCTTGGTCTCCGGTCAGATTATGCCTGGCTGATTGATACACTGCGAAAAAGCAATCCGCAAATGCAGGTTTACATTTGTTTGCTTACCCCCATTTTCAGCGGGCACCCGCGCTTTTTATCCGGTACACGTGATTGGTTTTGGGATATACAACGCTTGTTGCCCTCGATTGCCCAAGCTAACCATGCCGGCTTGATCGACCTGCATACACCTTTATATGACCGCCCCGATCTTTTTGCCGACAATATTCATCCCGATAAAGAAGGCGCCGGGATCATCGCAAGAACCATCTACCAGCGGATAACAGGTAATTTCGGCGGATTAAAACCTGATAACCTGTTTGCAAGCCATGCGGTGCTGCAAAGGGGAAAGCCAATCCCGGTATATGGGCAAAGCAATGCCGGAACGCGAATAACCGTTTCGTTCGCCGGCCATACCCTATACACCACAACCGATGTTAATGGAAAATGGAAGGTAGTTTTTCCGGCTAAACCAGCCGGCGGGCCTTATATGTTAAAAATAAGCGATGGGCAATCTCTGGTCAATTATTCTGATATACTAATGGGCGACGTTTGGTTATGTTCAGGGCAGTCTAACATGGCATTCCCCCTTAGCCGTTCAACAAATGGCAGGCAGGAAATGGCAAATTCCGGTTCATATTCATCATTGCGGCTTTATCACCTCGCGCCTATAGCAGAAACAGACCCTGTTGCCTGGGATAGCGTGACGCTCCGCAAGGTAAACCAACTGCAATATTTTACCGGCAGCTGGAAGGAATGCAACGAACAATCTTCGGCTGATTTTTCGGCAGTGGCGTATTATTTCGGCAGGCAGTTGACAGAAAAGGAGCATGTACCCATCGGTTTGATAGAGGTAGCCGTTGGCGGCTCACCTGCCGCGTCGTGGGTTGACCGTTACACCATGGAGCATGATGACCTGTTAGTAAACATGCTCTCCGGCTGGCGCAGTTCTGATTTCATGATGAAATGGTGCCGTGACCGGACAGATACTAATTTAAGTCATGCGGCATCGCCCCGTCAGCGGCATCCATACAAACCTTGTTATAATTTCGAAGCCGGCATCAGTCATCTCACATCGTTCCCAATCAAAGGAGTGGTTTGGTACCAGGGAGAGAGTGATGCACACAATGCGGAACTGTACGCGCATCTTTTCAAAACCATAGTGAACAGCTGGCGGGAGCAATGGGGCTACAAATTCCCTTTCTACTTTGCACAATTATCCGGTATTGACAGGCCATCGTGGCCGTTATTGCGCGATACACAGCGAAAACTGGCCACCGAACTGCCTAATAGTGCAATGGCAGTAACAATGGATATGGGCGATTCCCTGAATGTACATTATCCAAATAAAAAACCTATAGGGGAAAGGCTGGCCTTGTTAGCCGAAAAATATACTTATAAACGCGCGGTTTGTGCCCAGGGGCCGCAAATATTGTTTGCACAAGATGACGGTAAAATTATAACGTTGCATTTTGCCGGGAACCCGGTACTTAAAACAACAAATCATCTTACGCTTACCGGTTTCGAGCTCGTGACCGATAAGGGCATGCGCATACCCGCCAAAGCATACATTAAGGGAAGGGGAGCGATCATTGAACATAAGGATGGGCTAAATATCTCCGCATTATATTATGCTATGCAGCCCTTTACTCATGCAAATTTAGCAGGCCGTACCGGTTTGCCTGCTTCTACCTTTATTTTACACCGGCATCGTGATATTTTTTATTAATGAACAATGAGCTATTTACATACTGAGCTAAAAGCATTACAAAGTTTTTACCGCAAGCAATTGCTGGAAGATACCCTGCCTTTTTGGTTCCCGCGATCTGTCGACTATGAATATGGTGGCTTTCTTTTTATGCGCGAGGCCAACGGTAACCTGCTGGATGATGATAAGGCGATATGGATACAGGGGCGTGCCGTATGGTTGCTATCAACTTTATATAACACCATCTCGCCTAATGCCGAATGGCTGAATATGGCTGGCATTGGTTTGCAGTTTCTTAACCGTTATGGTTATGATACAGACGGGCGCATGTTTTTCCACGTTGCCCGGGATGGAAGTCCCATCCGCAAACGCCGCTATTTCTTCTCAGAAACCTTTGCCGTTATTGCTATGGCGGCATACTCAAAAGCAACAGGCGACGCGGATATAGCAGAACAAGCGCGGCGGTTATTCGGGAAATGTATTGACTATGCGACCGTACCCGGTCTTTTACCGCCAAAATTCACCAACGTACGCCCGTCGAAGGGGATCGGCGTTCCAATGATCATGATCAATACGGCGCAGCAGGTTCGCGAAACCATTGGTGATGCACGTTGTGATGAGTACATCGACCGCTGGATTGCAGAGATTGAAAAGGATTTTGTAAAAGACGATATCCGTTGTGTAATGGAACAGGTTGCGCCCGATGGCAGCATTATCGATCATATTGACGGCCGTACCCTTACACCCGGCCACGCAATTGAAGGGGCATGGTTTATACTGGAGGAAGCCCGTTATCGGAATAATGACCCCAAACTGATTGCATTGGGCTGCCGGATGCTGGACTATATGTGGGAGCGCGGCTGGGACAAGGAATATGGCGGTATATTTTACTATCGTGATGTTTATGGCCGCCCGGTGCAGGAGTATTGGCAGGATATGAAGTTCTGGTGGCCGCATAACGAAGTGATCATTGCCACGCTGCTGGCATATATAATGACCGGTGATAGTAAATACGCGGATTGGCATAAAATGGTGCATGATTATGCCTATAGCCATTTTTACGACCGCAAACATGGCGAATGGTTCGGTTACCTGCATCGCGATGGCTCAATAGCACAAACAGCTAAAGGCAATTTGTTTAAAGGGCCATTTCACCTGCCGCGGCAGGAATGGTATTGTTACCGCTTGTTAACCCAATTTTTAGAGAAATGAGAACAATTTATTTATTCGCTTTTGCATTGTTTACAGCAGTAGCGGCAAAGGCACAGGAAAAAGAAGTACCGGTATTTGTTTCAGGGACCGATGGATATAAGAGTTACCGTATTCCGGCTATTATCCGCACGCCTAATGGCGATTTGCTGGCCTTTTGCGAAGGCCGGCGCAATTGCGCGAGCGATTTTGGCAATATACAGGTAGTGATGAAACTCAGTCGTGATAACGGGCTTACCTGGGGAAACTTGTCAGTAGTTGCCAGCAATGACACGCTGCAGGCCGATAACGCTGCCCCTGTGGTTGATCTTACCGATCCGGCGTATCCCAAAGGCCGTATTTTTCTTTTCTATAATACCGGTAATGTGAGCGAGTCGCAGATACGCACCGGAAAAGGGTTGCGTGAGGTGTGGTACCGTACGTCGGTTGACGATGGTATTACCTGGTCGGCCCCCGCGAATATCACCGGTCAGGTACACCTTTCCGGCTGGCGCAGCTTTGCAAATACGCCCGGGCACGCCATACAACTTAAGAGCGGACAATATAAAGGACGTTTATATATTGCAGCCAACCACACCTCCAGCCGGCCGCAGCCGCGTTATGCGGATGGGCGCGCATTTGCTTATTATTCAGACGATCATGGCAAAACCTTTAGGGTTAGTGAGGATGTTGAGATGCCAGGCGGCAATGAAGTGATGGCCGTTGAACTGTCACACAACAAAGTGATGTTAAACATCCGCAACCAGAAGGGCGATATAAAGCAAAGAATAATAGCGCTTAGCAGTAATGGCGGCCAAAAATGGGATACTGCTTATTTCGATAATCGTTTGCCCGACCCGGTTTGCCAGGGAAGTACCCTTGATATCGGACACCATCATGGGAAAACAATTATTGCCGTATGTAATGATGCGGCTACCAGTCATCGCGATAGCTTAACCGTACGGGTAAGTTATGATGAGGGACGTAACTGGCAGAAAAGTTTCGGCATTGCCATGGCGCCTGCGGGTTACCGGGGCGATTACAGCGCTTATTCAGATATGGTAAAATTGTCGCCGTCAGTAATTGGCATTCTGTACGAAAAAGAAAATTATAGCCAGATTGTTTTCAGATCGCTCAAATGGACAGAAAAACCATGAGGAAGACCGGCGCGTTATTGTGGCTGGTGCTTTTGGCTGCATTTTCGGCCAGCGCACAAATAAGGCCCCGGGGAACTGCTGATACCTCTTTTTCTACCTTTTACCGTCAGCGCAGCTCGCTTTTCCGGCTGTTACCTATAACAAAAAACGATGTTATTTTTTTAGGGAACAGCATTACCAATGGCAATGAATGGGACGAACTGTTTGCCGACAGCCATATTAAAAACCGGGGCATTAGCGGCGATGTTACAGCAGGCGTATTGAACCGGTTGGATGAGGTTACCGCCCGCAAACCTGAAAAAGTATTTCTGCTGATCGGTATTAATGATCTTGCCCACGGATCGTTACCCGACAGTGCGGTCCGGAATGTATTTACTATTGTGCGCCGGGTGCATGAAGAATCGCCGGCCACACGTATTTATGTAGAAAGTATCCTTCCCGTAAATAATCATTTTAAAAATTTCCCAACACATGTTACTAAAAGTCTTCAGGTCAAACAAGCAGACTCGATGCTAAGGGTAAATGCAAACGGGTTGGGATACCGGTATATTGACCTGTATCCTTTCTTTTGCGACAAAAACGGCCAACTGGATACGCTGTATACCAATGACGGTCTGCATGAAAAGGGTACAGGTTATATGCTTTGGAAGCATCTCATTTATCCCTATGTGTATGACCTGCAAAGCAAGCCCTCCATAGTGCCTCAGCCAAGGTCGCTGCAATGGACAAACGAACGTTTCCCACTTTACAGCTGCCGTTATATTGTGGCAGGCGCTTCAGGTTTTGAGCAGCAGGCGCGCTATCTGCAGCAGGCAATGATTGCCAAAGGATGGCCCATGCAGGTTTTACAGGGAAGCACGAAAACACCTTGTATCGTTTTGAAACATACCGGATCGATACCCGGAAACAGGAGTGATGAAGCCTATCAGCTTGCTGTTGCCAAAGATTCTGTATTGATAACTGCCAGTACTTCGCATGGATGTTTTAATGCTATACAGACTTTATTGCAACTGATGCGTGATAATACCATGGTGCCGGGTGTGAATATCACCGACTCACCTGCATTCAGCTGGCGCGGCTATATGATTGATGTAGGCCGTAACTTTCAAAGTATAGACCTGCTTAAGCAGCAAATGGATATGATGGCCCGTTACAAGCTGAATGTTTTTCACTTACATTTAACAGAAGATATTGCATGGCGATTGTATATTAATGCCTATCCACAACTAACGGCTGCCGGTAATATGCTGCGCAATAAAGGAGCTTTTTATACCCCCGCACAATTAAAAGAGCTTATTGCTTATTGTAAAGAGCGGTTTATTGAATTTGTGCCCGAAATAGATATGCCCGGTCATAGCGGCGCCTTTAAACGGGCCTTTAGCTGCGATATGCAAAGTGATAGTGGTATGGTTATACTTAAAAACATCATCCGTGAAATTTGTGATACTTACGATTTTCGTTATCTGCATATCGGTGGTGATGAAGTGAAGATCACCAATTCCCGGTTCCTTCCGGAGATGTCGCGTTATATCCGGAGTTTTAACAAGCAGTTGATCGGCTGGTCGCCGGGAGGGAATCTGGACAGCGAGACGATACGGCAGTTATGGATGAAGGAAGGCCCGGTAAGTAGTCGCATCCGGTATATTGATTCGCGTAATTTATACATCAATCATATGGATCCGCTGGAATCTGTACCCGCTATATTCAACAGGCAGTTAGATGATGTGGGTGAGGGTGATTATACTAAACCTGGCGCGGAATTATGTCTGTGGCCCGACCGGAATGTGACGACACAGCAGGATATTTTCAGAATGAACCCCGTGTACCCAGCCATGCTTGCATTTGCCGAACGTAGCTGGCAGGGTGGGGGAAAATCCGGCTGGCGGTCGGTTGCAACGGATGATACTGCTTTCAGGGAGTTTGAAAACCGGCTTACAGATCAGGAGAAAGAATATTTTCACGATATTCCGTTTCCTTATGTAGCACAATCCGGTATGCACTGGCAGCTTTTTGGGCCATATAATAACAAAGGCCATCTGGACAAATCATTCCCACCCGAATTACCAGGTTTTCATGGTAAGCCTAAACAGACAGTGACCGGTGCTACGGTCGTTTTACGGCATTTCTGGCATCCGGCGGTTCGGGGAGTGCTAAGCGCTCCAAAGGATAGTACAACATGGTATGCTGCATCCACTGTTATTGCACCAGCAGATACGACCGCCAGTTTTTGGGTAGGTTTTTATGATATTTCCCGCTCAGTTAATACTGCAACCCCGGCTTTGAACTGCTGGGATAGCCGTGAAAGCCGTATTTGGATCAACGGTAATTTAATGCCACCACCCGATTGGGCGCGGGCCGGCGGAAAAGGCGATGCCGAGCAGCCACTGATAGACGAAGGCTATACTTACCGTCCGCCATTACAAGTGCATCTGCATAAAGGATTGAACAAAATACTGGTTAAACTACCTGTTGGCAGTTTCAATGGGCCTTCGTGGCAAATGCCGGTAAAATGGATGTTTACAGCTGTTTTTGTAAAGCCCTTTGGGGTGAATTATGTTACTGATGAACAGCTTTATACTAATTAAACATAGTTTAAAACAACAAAACTTTTACAATAAGCAAAGCAAGCAAGTTATTTCCCGCTTACTTCGTTTGTGAATAAATTGCATTATGCTTTATGGCATATTTTTCATAATTATATGTTGTATTTATTCGTTTTTACTATAATATTCTGAGCTTAGCCCACATTGTAATATTAGGATCTTACTGTTTTGGACAACTCTGTCCATTGCTTTGTTTGTGCTACAGACACTAATAAAAAAAGCGGAGAAATAACCCGCTTTTTTTATTTTTAAAAAATTAATGTGCTAAAAAGTAATATTTTATAGTTTTAAAATTTGATGATCCCTAAAATACAAAAGCAAAATTACGAGAACGTTGACGACAATAAATTGCTTGCTAAAGTATTTGGGGGAGATCACGAAGCTTTTGATATTTTATATAACAGGTACTGGAAATGGGTTTTTAATGCTGCCTATAAACGAACCAATGACAGGGCGATTGCCGAAGATATAACTCAGGATGTTTTCGTACAGTTATGGACGCGCAAAACTGACTATACGATAGAAAGTCTCCCGTCTTATTTATTAATCGCGGCCCGTAACGGGGTATTTAAGCGATTGGGAAAAGAGGATAGATATGCAGAATTATCTGAAGACCTTTACGAATCTGACAAATTAGTTGATGCTACAGACACCAAATTGCTGCATAAGGAATTTTTAGCTGCATTTGCCGAACTGATTGAAACCTTGCCCGAACAGCAGCGCCTGGCCTTTAAATACAGATTTAATGACGGGTTAAGCAGCCAGGAAATAGCCGATAAGCTACAGATTTCACCCAAGACGGTACGCAACCATATTGGCCGCGCATTGGCGACATTAAAAAAAGAGTTGATTTGGTTACAGGTTTTAGCTATCCTCCATTATTTATAATCAGCTTTCTGAAAAACGAGCCCGTTTGACAAAATCCCTTATGTAAATGCTTTTCGCTGTTAATAAGGCCGATTAGGTCTAATTTATTGTGAGTATCACAGGTAATCAAACACTTTTAGTACGTATAGTAAACTCTATGTATAATTCGAAGTATTTCCCTTTATTAAATAATTGAAAATAAATTTGGGCAACTCAAAAGTTGCACATAGATTAGCAACTCAAAAGTTGCGCGTTGAAAAAATGAAACCAGATATATTCCAGGCCATAGCCGACCCGACCCGCCGGGCTATTTTAATGTTAATTGCCATACAGGCCTTAACGCCCAATGTGATGGCCGAAAAATTTGACATGACCCGCCAGGCCGTATCAAAGCATATCAAAGTATTACAGGAATGCGACCTGATCAGGCCTGAACCATCAGGCAGGGAGATCTATTATCATTTCAACGCAAAAAAAATGCAG
>JBQCIS010000424.1:0-4262 GCA_051953515.1 Mucilaginibacter sp. | reverse complement strand
TTTGCACCAGGTGGCTGGTTTAAATAAGTAACCGAATTGGTAGTGATATAGTTGCTTATTTGCTGATAGCTGATATTAGTAAATAAGGCGTTACCCGAAGCAAAGTCGAACGAGTTGTAACGCAGCATTACATTATTGGTAAACTGCGGTTGCAGGTTTGGATTACCCTGCACTGGGTACAGTGGGTTCGATTTGTCTATAACAGGCTGCAATTCTGTAAAGCTTGGCGCCGCGTTTGATCCGTTGTAAAAGAACATTAAAGTATGGCTCCGGGAGAAATTATATATAAAACGCGCTGTCGGGATAAAATTGAAACTATTTACATTGGTTTCGTGGCCCGTTGTGAGCGATACGCCATTCAATGTTGAAGGTTGTACGCCAACACCCAGCACATAATTATACTTCGGGTGCACCACACGGTAGTTCAACCCGAAACGGTTGGTCATGAAGGTAAAGTTATAACGGTTTGTAAGGGTGCTATCCGGTATAAACGCTGTTAACGGTGGCAATGTGGCGCTGGTATCAGTTACCTTACTGTTATTGGTGGCCGAATAATTGAACGAATAATTAAACTCCAAATATGCGAAATGGCTTAGCGGTGTAAGATAAGATAATGTAGAACCAATACTATTGGTACGGCTATAACCGGTAACTGTTTGGTCGGGCGCGCTGAGTGCCTGCCCTAATTTGTAATCATTTATCGAATTCGAAAAAGAATTGCTTGTAGCAGAATTGACAGAAACAGTTCCATTAAAATTATGCCTGTTATGGAATTTATGGTTATACATAACCGTCAACCCAAAGTTTGGAGATGACGATGTTGCATAGTTGTTTTGATTAAGCAATGTTGAAAGTGACCCTGATTTATCTATGATAGAATCGATCTCAGTTTCACGCGTATTACTGCTTGAATAGCTAAACGTAGGCGTAATTTTTACATAATTGCTGGTATCAGGCGTCCACTCCACATTCCAGGTAAAGCGATGGTTAGCATTGGCATCATGCTCATCGCTTTGCTGGTCATTTGTAGTTGCAATATTCCGTTGTTGTGTGGTGCTCTTGGTATATACATCGTTATCAGAAAAACTATAGCTGCCGTACACAGTAAGGTTTTTACCCCATTGATCGCGGAAGTTTGCACCGATAGAGTGCGCATTGGTAATACCATTTGCCGAAGTGATCAGCGAGCCGGAACCTGCCAGGCCCCTGGCAGCATTACCACGACCGCCACCCCCACCGCCAAACCCGCCACCGAAACCGCCGCCGGTAGCGCCGTAAGAGAAGGTATTTACGTTAGTGTTGTTTAAGCTCCCTAAAACCGCAATCTGTTGGTTACCATTAAACATAAAGCTGCTTAGCGTACCCAGGTAACGGTTCTGATCGGCTATGCCCTGGTCTTTGGGCAGCAGGTCCTCACCATCGCCACCCGTGGCCTGCAGGCTGTACCCGTAGTTTTTATCCTTACGGATGGTGATGTTCATGATCTTGTTCGGATCGCCGGTTTTTACGCCGGTAAGGTTTGCCTGGTCGCCGTAATCATCAATCATCTGGATGTTCTCCACCACATCAGCAGGCAGGTTTTTAGTGATAGACTGAACGTCGCCGCCCATAAAGTCCTTGCCATTTATACGCACTTTGGTAACCTGTTTGCCTTGTGTGGTAATATTGCCGTTAATATCTACATCTACGCCAGGTAACTTCTTTATCACATCCTCTACAGGCGCGTTGGCACGTACCGGGTAGGCGCTGGCCTTGTATTCGGTAGTATCTTCCTTAAATGATATGGCGTTTACATCATGTATGGTAACCTGATTTAGCATATTGGCCTCGGTATGTAAAATAATTACACCTACTGATGCATTTTGCCCGTCATTAGCCAGTGTAAAATGTTTGCGGATAGGCTGGTAGCCGATTGAGGCAACCGATATGCTTACCTTGGTGCCCTTTACATTATGAAAAGCAAATTTGCCGTTAAGATCAGCCGCAACAGCTGCGCTATCGGCTTTTATATCTGTAGTGAGTATAACGGTGGCCCCGGGTACGGTTGCTTTGGTGGTATCCATCACCAATCCTGTTACATCGCGGCCCGTTTGCCCGAATGAGTGAATAACGGTTACAAATATGACAGATAAAGTCAGTAAAAATGATTTCATAAATGTTTTGAGTGTGTTTGTCTGAAAAACAGTAGCTACGCGCAAAGGTTGTATTTATTGACGTTAATTGACTAACAATCATATCATTGTTACATATTTATCATGTTATTGTTACCAAAAACAAAAAAGCCGGCATGCGCCGGCTTTTTCTGATATATATAATTAAGAGGTCGTTACTTATTAATTTATTGTAGATAAGTGAAACGATGAAGCTACCTGATTATAGTTGTAAATATTTAACCCCGGATGAGTTGCCTCAAGTGTGGTAAGCGAAGTGCCGCTTATAACAACTATCCTGAAATCAAGGCCTGTTTGATTCTGGCTGGCAGATATCTCAACATAACCAACCCCGGTTGTTGGGTCAACACCTATGGATTGAACCGAAATATTGGTGCCCGATTGGCTGTAAGGTAACGCGTAATATGCATTGGTGCTGCCTGTCGGCCTAAAGTATACCAGTACAACGCCTTCAGTAACAATATCCTGAGTAATGGCCGGTACACTAAGCTTTGTACCTACCAGCGAAAGGCTCTGGTTGGTAATTAGGTAGCTTGCAGCACCTGGTCCGGCAGCACCTGTAGCGCCTGTTGCACCCGTAGCGCCGGTAGCACCATTTGTTCCGTTAGTGCCATTTGTTCCGTTAGTACCATTGGTTCCGGCTGCGCCCGTAGCGCCTGTGGCACCTGTAGCGCCTGTAGCTCCGGTAGCGCCATTTGTACCGTTAGTTCCGGCTGTGCCGTTAGTTCCGGCAGCACCTGTAGCGCCTGTGGCACCTGTAGCGCCAGTAGCACCTGTTGCGCCAGTGGCACCGGTAGCACCTGTTGGTCCGCCGGCAGGGCCGGTAGCACCCGTAGCACCCTGTGGACCGGTATCGCCGGTAGCACCGGTAGCACCTGTAACTCCGTTAGCACCTACAGGGCCTGCAGGCCCTGGTGTTTTATCTTTTGTACAAGCACTTATTGTGATTGCACATATTGCAATAATTAAAAGTGATAGTTTAAATTTCATCATGGTTATTTTGTTTATATCAATGTGTTGTACGGAAACTTAAATTAATTGGTTACAAATAAATTTTTGAGCAAAAATTTAATTACAACTTAATACTTGTCCCATATGAGCTCATAGCGGAAATGCACAGATGTTTGTAATTTTTATGCACATATAAAAAACAATAGGTTAAATATTTCGTTATCGTTAATAAAAACATCGGCCCTTATGAAAAATATGCGAACGGATTTGCATGCGAAAGTGCACAGGTGGATGGATAGTATTGGGTTTAGGCTGAATGCTTCACAAACAGACAAAAAGGCCAACATAACCACTAATCATTATTTTTTTGAAACGTTCAATTTTATTGAACAGGCCAAAAACAATGATGCAAATCATTTCCAGTTCCTGTGTTTTGATATGTATGGCGAGAAAATTAACGTCCGTTCGCTGCTTGACCTGCAAACAGCTTTTTTTGAGAATATTAGCCAGCTGAAATAACTTTCATAAGAAAACGCAGGGTTATATTCGCTTTTTTAAAGTGAGTATCACGTTATCATACCTTTTATCGTGATAAATTTCCAGCAGTATGCTACGGTTATCCCGCGATTTAAATAAGGCATCAATTTCTTCCAGACTCATTTTCGATACCGGCCTAAAATTTATAGACATAATCTCATCTCCCCGTTCAAGCCCGATTTCATCTCCTGCCGAGCCTGGTTCAACCCGGCTGATCACCACGTGCTGGTAGTCATCGCCGGTAGCAAAGTATTCCAGTCCGCTCATGTCATGCTCAAATGGCTCGTTTCGTAACGGTCCGGGTTTAAGGTACATCACACTGTCAGCATAATCAAATATCACGTTGAAGCGCTTCAGGATACCTATGCCCAGGTTGCCGTCGCGTGGTACTGATGTTTCTATCTTTTCTGTACTGTCCGGAAATGCGGCAATTACATCATTCATCGTAAACTTGGCCATTTTTATGGATCTTATGCGACTAACGTAGCCGTTTATGGGGCCGTTTAGCCCGATACCCAGGTTGGCCGGAATGTATTTTTGGGGCAATCCGTCCACCTTTACAAAATTTTCGATAGATACGGGATGGCCCGCGCCAATGTCTAC
>JBQCIS010000423.1:0-6463 GCA_051953515.1 Mucilaginibacter sp. | reverse complement strand
AGCATCTATTGGTTAATTCCCTAAATGAAGTGAATGTTTCTTTTAATAGATTTTCAGATTCGTTTAAGATAAAATCCAATGATTTAATATCATATTTTTCCCATTTTATATCCTCTACCTTCATAAGGTAAAGTTAACTATAAAATCACCTATCGACAACTTCCCCTTTTGCGGGTTTGGTTCTTATTTTTTTATGTATGCAATAACCACACGGCATTCGATGATAGATGTTGATGGCATCAGCATAGGAAACTTTCTTTAAATTGGTTGAACAATGTTCTAAGCCTTTACAGTAAGCCGAATAATGAAAGGAATGGGACATTTTACCCATGCATAAATAAACGCTGTCAGGATGGCTAAAAATAAGCCATAAGGATAGGATTAAAGTTTTCATAATTTTAATTTATCCATTTTCATTATTCTAAAAGTTGGCGAAATACAATAACCCATAGTATCAACTTTTAATTGGGTATTATCTTTATTTGCCCCTAACAGATTAAATCGTACAAAATACCCTAATGTATTATGAGTGTTTAATTTAGATGTTTTGGCTATTTTTTCTAAACTATTTATTTCTTTCATTATGGCATTTAAAGTATCACCATAATTTTTAACTATGCCTTCATATTCTCTTGCATCATCGGCTCTTTCATTATAAGTCTGCATCTGTTCTTTTCTGAACTGGGATTCATCAGGTGTATATAATTCCATGTGAGCTGCGTTGTAGGCATCTTTAGCTTGATTGTATAAATCCTTTTCACGATCAATATAATAGTTTTCCTTATCTAAGTATTTTTGCATGTCATTATATAGATTATTCGTCCTCAATTTGTTATATAGAGAATCGGAAATCGTATCTATCTTTAAGATTTTTATTGAATCAACTTTAACAGAATATTTAGTAATTAAATCAGTTGTAATAATTGGTATTATTTTTTGCTTTAATTCTTCTGTTTTGTTTTTACATGAAAAAAGTGACAGGCATAATATGCCTAAAAATGTGAAAGGTTTCATTTTGTGGTGTTTATGAGTGTTTAAAAAAATATGGCGTAACATAATCTTTCGCCACTCAAGGGACACCACATCCCGTTACTGCAAAAAGAAAATAGCTACGCCATTACAGCGTACCATTAGTCATTTGCAGTATTGCGCTTTAGTGTGGTGTTTTAGAGCGGCAACAAATTAACAGTACAATCTATTTAGCCTCTTTAGGCTTTTTGTCTTTAGCAAAAGCGGCCTTAATCACTTCGTCAAAAGTTCCCTTTATTTTAAGTTCGCTTTTTTCGTAGTGTTCAGGTCGATTTGTTTTTGATTTTTCTTGTTCGTCCTTTTTATTGTTCATTCAAATCAAAGTTATGAAATAAGATTAGCATAAGTTAAACGTTTGCAATCTCCTTTTTTAACGGCATCTTCAAATCTTATTACATCCGATATTTTACGGGTATTGTATTTATATCCAAACTCATGGCAATATCTGTGTAAATGCTTTGGGCTTACTTGGTGATAAACGCCTATAATACCACGTTTCAATTGTGACCAAAATCCCTCAATAGAATTAGTGTGAATATTACCTTCACGCACATACTCATTTTCAGAATGCATAACAATTTCATGAGTATAATGAGCGTCTAAACCTTTATATGCTCCAAACCCATCTGTAATAACAGTTGAACCCGGTTTTACATTTGCATAAATGAATGGTTTAATAGCTTCTCCATTTGCTAATGGAGTAACTATTGTAACGATGCTGCCATCACGCTGTAACATTGCCACTACTGGAGTTTTATTAATTGCGCCTGTACCTTTCTCATTTAATAATTTACGTGCTTTAGAATGCTTATTTTTATGTTTACCGCCGATGTAAGTTTCATCTACTTCAACAGTACCTTCTAACATTTCAGGTGCATTCTCTTTCAACATTTCACGAACTCTATGTAATAAGAACCAAGCTGTCTTTTGAGTAATATTTAAATCACGGCTTAATTGTAATGATGAAATGCCTTTTTTATGTGCAGTAGCAAGATATATAGTAGCAAACCATAAACGCAATGATATTTTAGTATTCTCGAAAATTGTACCGCTTGTAACAGTAAATTTCTTACGGCATTCTTTCGCTTTACATTTAAAGCCCCTATTGGTTACATAAGCCCCAACATTACCGCAATGAGGGCAGCAAGGAGTTTCACCCCAACGTTGTTCAGCTAAGTAATTGATACAAGTTTCTTCATTTTTGAAGTAGTCTAACACTTGTAAAAGGCTTTTGAAATTGGTAACCATTGTCTTATTGTTTGCTTATTCAAATATAACATTTGTCCCAATATCTACAAAATTTATTTGAAAATAATTTACATTTCACTCAACATAATTATCTGTAAATAAGTATATTTGTATTACGAGAACGGGGGGGCGATGATTAAAATATGGATTGCGCAGTCTATATTTTATAGCCCCAGCCCTTACTCGCTATTTCTTAATTTTTCAATAGCATTTCGTGTAAGTGTTATTTTATGTATGAGTTTCCAAAATTCACTCTCCGTATACCAATGAATTTTAAGACTATCCCTAAATTGAACTAATCCAATAGCCATTCCACTTTCTTTCATTTTATCCGAAATCATTACGGAATGATAATGAGCAAAATAATTTCTGATGTGAATTAACTCTCTAATAGATTCCGTAATCTTTTTATAAGTAGAGGTTTTCTTGTGATTTGATAAATCGCTTTCGTTTTTTATATCAAATAGGGTTTTCAACGCAGTTCTTTTACTTTCCACTGGTATTCTATCGATTAATATTCCAATTAAATCATTTGATAAAGGAGGATTATTAGGAATAAAATAGGTAGATAAATATATATCAATTGATCGTTCAAGTTTGGCAAATTCTACAATAAAAAAGCCTCGATATTCTTCTGGACTGTGCAGTTTTAAATAATTTGATGTGTTCATTTTGGTTTAGTTTGTTATTCCTAAACCTACATAAAAAATTCTTATACTAACAATTCCCCCTCCGCTTTAATATGTGGCCACATATTAAAACTTCATTGGGGGCATTGCCAATCGATCTTGAATAATACGTTACCCCCCATCTTGCTAATATGCTTGCAAGTCATATTTCGCCGTCAAAGGGGAGTAAGCATCTTTAAAAATCCAGTCTAACCCCTCCCTACTCTTTTTGGTTGCGCACCCTATTCATTTCGATCATTGGGGTTACTGGCTGTATCTTTTATATTATTATATTCACATCTAACAAATTAAACTTTAAAAATGAATTTTGATAGAGATGAATTAATAGGTCAATTATATGCTTATAATTTATTATTAAAAGCAAAAGTTAAATTACTACTTCATCTTATTATGTTAATAGCTTCCAAAGAAAATCACGAACTCGATGCTTCAAAGATTTTGGATGTTTACAATGATAAGATTGAATCATATTACGAAGATCAGCAACTGCTTTCTCCGCTTCGAGATGATTTTCTCGAATATTTCCTTCAAAAGTTGAAGGATGAATTAAAATAATATTATCATTTTTCATTTTTTATCTTTGTCCCAACTCCTATATAGTTACCCTTGAGAGAGGGAGGGGAACTAATTGCCGCTCTCCGCCCGCAGCTCAAGCTGTCCGAAGGACTCCTTTGGAGAAAGCTTTTGCAATGCTAAGGCACATCGCTTTGTACGCGACCCGGTTGACTCACCCGGTCATCGCTAACGCTCGACCACCCTCTCTTCGCTGCGCGGAAAGAGGGTAGCTTCAATATTAAACCACAATATTTTGCGAAAACCTTATGGCTTTACCCTCTTTCCGCGCAGCGAAGAGAGGGCCGAACAGCGAAGCGCATTCGGGGGGAGTCCACCGGGGTCGCGTTTGCGTTAGGGATAGGAGCGGATACCGGCCCGAACCTAATGCCTGCGGGCGTATGAGCGGATAGCCCGGCCGCTTCGGGACCCCCAACGCAGGCTGCGGCAACGCCCAACTCAAGCTGTCCGAAGGACTCCTTTGGAGAAAGCTTTCGCAATGCCACGACACAAGTTACGCTGCGCTAAGTCAGCGCCAGCGGTAACATCCTTAAAATCTTATAAATCTGTTCAATCCAGGTTCGCTACAGATCTATCACCTTGGTGTGTATGCGCTTTATATAGTTGCGTATATCCAGCACAATGCCGGCGAAGATGTAGAAGATGAGCGGAAAACCTACCGCTAGGAATGAAGAATAAATGAAGAAAAGGCGGATCTTATTTATGGATACGTTGAAACGCTCGCCCAGATAGGTGCAAACACCAAAAGAATACCGTTCAAAGAAAGTAAGAATACGTTGTAACATGTCAAACTAACCTTAAAATCTTGTTTCCAATGCCGCATTGCAAACAATTTTTAAAACTACAATAATTATTCCGCAACTCCAATAAACCCTGCGATTCGAATGCGGTATTTACTTTAACGCCTATTTGAACGTAATCGTCTATAATATTGTTTTTTTCAGCCGGCAGATTTTCGAGCAGTTTAAGGCTGCGGTTAATAAAATGCTCCAACTGCAGCTGTTTACCGTAGCTGAACAGAAAAAGCGCCATGGTGTTTAACAATAAAACATCTATTGATTTTGCACCGAGACTTTTGGACGTAGGTTTGGATGGTGCGTCGAAACGATAATGATCGTCCCAGTAAGGGTTAACGTGAATGTCTGTGAACAAATGGCGCAGGGCCTTTACGTCGCGAATATCGAGCACCTTAGAGAAAAGGTGGTTTGATCGGGAGATAAGCGCCGCAAATTGTGCCAGCCGAATGGTAGGGAAATTTTGCGGACGCAGACGCATGAATTTCCAGAGGTGACTCTCGATAGGCGTGAGGCTGTATTTTTTGCGCAGAAAATTATATTCTTCCTTTAGTTTATTGGGGTATTCGTTATGCCATTCACTTTCGAGGAAACCAGCCTGGCCGAAAATGAGCGCCTCGATCTGCATCGGGTTGTTTTTGTGCTTGGCGAGGATATTTTGCGGGAGCGATTTGGCCAGCAGCTCAAAAGGTAATGCATTGGTTTTAAAGCCGAAGTTTGCTGCCAGGAACTGGTAAAATGTTTCTTCCCAATCGCCGCGGTTAAGCTGGAGCGTGTTAATAACAGTTTCCGAGCGTTTTTCGAGTCTTTCTATCAGTACGCGGGTAAGCCAGTTGCGCATCGCGAATTCATCAATTGATGCGATACTGGCCTCGCATGGAATGATGGTTTGTTTGCCAAAAATGAGCGTGTGGTAGCGGGTATATAGCTCATCGGGAATGCGGCTTTGCAGCTCAAGGGTTGGCAATTTGCGGCCATCGGGCAGGGTGATAGGTTCGTCATCGCGGTAAACCACGTGCAGGATAACGTTTTTGTAAGCGCCATCGTTGGTATGATTGTGCTTGTGCCAGTCTGACGAGGATATATGCACTTCTACATTACCGGCCCAGGTGGTATCGCCCACCTTTATGCGGGCATTCTGAAAGTCGGGGCCTGAATCGGTATTATGTAATCCTGCGGAATAGATTTCGATACTTTCACCATCGGCAGTTTTTAAATCCGATCTTTCAAACAACCTGAATTTCCAGATGTAATGCAGAAAGTCTTCGGTGAGCAGCATAATGTTAGTGAGTAGTTGATTAGGTTTCTTGAGTGAATGGTTGGGTTCTTTAATGTAAAATTACTAATAAATTTAGTCTTTGCAAATACATTATTTACTCATAGAGAATAATTGCCGACCGTATTTTGCCAGTGTAGCATTTGTAGCCTTTGTAGCTGGTGTAGCGCTACGCTACAGCTACAAAGGCTACGTTAATTATATGGCTGAGTTAGCGCTGTAATTCTTCCATAGCTCGTCTATTGTCTTGCCTGTCAGGGCCTTCCAGGTATCGTCGGTAAAGGTATGTTCACGCATTTGCTTGTCGAGGGTTTTTACAATGCCGGGTTTTATTTTTTCTTCCGTCCAGGCTAAAAAGCGTGCAGTTATGCGGTATGCATTGTCGTAATTCTGGGTAGGTTTATAATCAGGCAGCTTCCAGTTTGCAGCAGCGTTGTTCACGCCGAATTTGTAACGGGCATAATCGGCAATGCCTTCGGTGAGCCAGCCGGGGCCGTTGCTGTCGCCATAGTCCTGTACAATGTGCATAACCTCGTGCGTTACCACGTCAATGTCTTCGGGGTGCTTGTGCATCCATTTATTGCTTACGGTTACTTTACCGTTGGCGGTGGCTGCCACGCCATCATAAGCGGTATCAATCACCATGGTAACTGCTTTTAGTGTTTTGTGGTTGTAGGCTTTCGCCAGTTCAGGGTAAACGGTAAAAAAAGTTTTTACCATGCGCTGCTGCTCCAGGGTGTCAAAAGTGGCATCGTAATTTATAAAGGTTAGTTTATAGCCTTTCTGTTGGTAAACGGTGGTTTTTTGTGCTTTTGTGCAAATAGCAAACGCCATTAGCATGATGGTAATAATTG
>JBQCIS010000422.1:0-8855 GCA_051953515.1 Mucilaginibacter sp. | reverse complement strand
CGAAACCTATCCGGGCTGGTTGACGCATTGGAAGGAAAAATGGCAGCATACATCAACAGACGACATTGTAAAGCAGGTGACTTACCTGCTTGAACATCATCGTTCATTCAATCTATATGTTATACATGGCGGTACCAATTTTGGTTATACGTCAGGCGCGAACGCATTTGGCCCTACACAGTTTCAACCCGACGTAACCAGTTACGACTACGATGCCCCCATTACCGAGCAGGGGCAACCAACGCCAAAATACTTTGCCCTGCGCGAGCTGATCAGCAAGTATACCGGTCATCAGCCGCCAAAGGTTCCAAAAACCGTAAAAGCTATCGGTATTGCACCGTTCCAGGTGCAGGCGGTTACCTCCGTATGGCAGCAATTGCCGCAACCGGTTCAGGAAGCACAGCCTGTGCCCATGGAGGCGCTCGGCCAGTATCATGGGTTTATTCTCTACCGTACAAAGCTGATCGGTCATAAAAGCGGGGCGCTTACTATTACGGAGCCGCATGACTTTGCCCTGGTTCTGCTGAATGGCAAATTGATAGATACCGTTTATCGTGATGGGGGCAAATGGACAGTTAAATTACCGCAGACTGACGTTGCCGAACCAACACTGGACATCCTGGTTGAAAACATGGGGCATATCAATTTTGCACAGTACATGATAGACCGTAAAGGTATTACCGACAGGGTAACGCTGAATGGAATGACGTTGATGAACTGGGAGATATATAAACTGCCAATGGATGAACCGTTTATCAGATCATTGAAAGCCACGCCTGATGCACCGATGCATGACGGTATCTACTATAAAGGCACATTTGAGTTGAAGGAAACTGCGGATACGTATATCAACATTGGCAGTGGAAAGAAAGGGCTGATTTGGGTGAACGGCCACAACCTTGGCCGCTACTGGAATACCGGACCGCAAAAGCGCTTGTATTGCCCGGCAGACTGGCTTGAGAAAGGCGAAAACGAAGTTGTAGTTTTTGATACACGTTCAAGCGAATCTGCCATTACGCTTTCTGGGGCTCCGACACTTTACGATAATTGATAATTGCCTGAAATGCAACACCATTCATTTAAAAAACCACTCCGTTTAAAGATCGTACTGGGCCTGGCAATGGTTTTATGCAGTGCCTGGACGTATGGGCAGCGGGCTCCCATATCGTTATGGTACAAAGCTCCTGCGACTTATTGGGAAGCTTGTGTGCCGTTAGGAAACGGACGGCTTGGCGCTATGCCTGATGGCGGTGTGGATAAGGAGAATATCGTACTTAACGATATTACATTATGGTCTGGCGGGAAACAGGATGCTGATCTGCCTGATGCGTATCAATATCTGCCCAAAATACAGAACCTCATCCTAAGCGGTGATAACATCAAAGCCGAGGAACTGATGAGCCGCTTTTTTAAATGTGCGGGAGCCGGTTCAGGCGAAGG
The DNA here is from genome assembly GCA_051953515.1 of Mucilaginibacter sp. Lineage (GTDB taxonomy): Bacteria > Bacteroidota > Bacteroidia > Sphingobacteriales > Sphingobacteriaceae > Mucilaginibacter. Next base: position 7,415 of record JBQCIS010000422.1, on the reverse strand, counting down.
AGAAGGGGCAAAGGTGCCTTACGGTTGCTATCAGGTGCTCGGAAACCTGTCGTTATCATATAATTATGAAGGAGGCAGTACGCCTGAAAGTTATACGCGTAGACTGGCCATTGACAGCGCGGTGGCATACACCACTTTCCGGTTAAACGGGATAGATTACCGCCGGGAATATTTTACAAGCTTTCAGCACGATGTGATCATTATCCGCCTCACAGCAAGCGCCAGCCATCATATCAATTTCAAACTGGCGATTAACAGGTCTGAACATGCCATATCTACCGTTGTTAACGGCGTTCTGCAAATGACAGGGCAATTGGATAATGGCACCAACGGGCAGGGAATGAAATATCTCACCCGGATCAAAATAAAGCAGGAGGGGGGCTCTGTTCGCGATCTTAAGGATTCGCTGCAAGTGACCGGCGCTACAACAGCTCTCATCTATATTTCAACCGCGACCGACTTTAAGCGTAAGAGTATGGAAAGTTATGTGGCAAAAATGCTGGATGCCGCATATTATACCGATTACACAGCAGAAAAAAGTGAGCACGTCCGGAAGTTCAGGCGATTGTTTGACAGGGTTTCGTTAACCATAAAAGGGAAAGACCGGAGCGATCTGCCAACTGATGAACGGCTCGAAAATTTCAGAACAGATACAACGGATACGGGTTTGCCATCGCTATATTTTCAGTTTGGCCGCTATCTGCTTATCAGCAGTACAAGACCAGGGCTATTACCGCCCAATTTGCAGGGTTTGTGGGCGAATACCATCCAGACCCCATGGAACGGCGATTATCACCTCGACATTAATATCCAGATGAACCATTGGCCGCTGGATGAAACAAACCTGGGCGAATTGAACCAGCCGTTTTTTGCGCTGGTGAAAAGCCTGGTGGCGCCGGGCGAGCGCACAGCAAAAGCATACTATAACAGCCCCGGCTGGGTGGCACATGTAATTACTAACGTATGGGGTTTTACATCGCCCGGCGAAGGTTATTCATGGGGTGCATTCAACACGGGTTCTGCATGGCTTTGCCAGATGTTGTACACGCATTATGAGTACAGCAACGATGCGAATTACCTGAAAGAGATCTACCCTATACTTAAGGGTTCTGCAAACTTTTATCTCCATGCCTTAGTAAGGGATAAACAGCATAACTGGCTGGTGACTGCGCCATCCAACTCGCCCGAGAATGAGTTTTATTTGCCAAACGGTAAAGCTGCCAGTGTTTGCGCGGGGCCAACGATCGACAATCAGCTCGTAAGGTTTTTGTTTAATGCAACTGAACATTCGGCTCAAGCATTAAAAATGGATAACACCTTCAGGCAACAGTTGTCGGTCGCTGTTAAGCAACTCCCGCCCGATCAGATAAACAGCAGCGGCAGACTAATGGAATGGCTGAACGACTATCGTGAAGTTGATCCTCACCACCGGCACGTTTCACCGTTGTGGGGATTGTATCCCGGAAACGAGATCAACCTTGAAACACCACAAATATTGAACGTGGCAAAGGCGCTGTTAGAGGAACGGGGCGATAGCGGCACGGGTTGGTCGCTGGCCTGGAAGATTAATCTTTGGGCGCGGCTCCACGACGGCGACCATGCGTTTGAATTGTTTCATCACCTGCTGAAGCCGGTAACTACCAACAAGGTTAATATGAGCAATGGCGGCGGTTCATATATCAACCTGTTTTGCGCGCATCCGCCATTCCAGATCGATGGAAATTTTGGCGGAGTGGCAGGTATCAGCGAAATGCTGCTCCAAAGCAACAATGGCTATATTGAGATACTGCCCGCCTTGCCAAAAGTTTGGGGCAACGGAAGCTTTTCGGGCTTATGTGCAAGGGGCGGCGCCGTTATAGATGTGCAGTGGGCCGATCATCTGGTTAAGAAAGTGCGTATACGGGCTGTGTCTTCAGGCGTATTTAAGATCAGACTGCAAAAGGAAGTCAGCCAGGTGGAGATCGAAGCCCATGGCAAACTTAAAAGGATGAGCATTCCGCAGAGTAGCTTACTGACCATAAAAATGCTGAAAGACGAATCGGTTGTTATTAAATCCCAGATTTAACATTAGAATCAATAGTTCATTACGCCCAAATTCTAAAGCAATTCGCTAAAGTTTAGCTGCATAAAAACACGGCATCTATAAATAAAATTTGGCTGCATTACTTTTTGCATTATATTTGTCTACTAAATCCGTAGATATTATATATAAAAAGAAAAAAATGAACGTTTCCACGCCGCACCACTTGTTAAAGTACCTGCACTTCTGCTTCCCCCGCATAACCGGTTGCTATATGTGTTGCTGACCATTTTTCTACGCTTAGGGCGCTGCTGCTTTCAGTAAATTTTTTTAATCAATTCAATCTTAATCTTTTAAAAACTAAAGGACATGAAATACTCATACCTATTCGGATGGCTATTGGCCATTATTTTGTTATTCTCGACGGTCACGTCGAAAGCGCAGCAGACCGACGACCTGCTTAATGTTTTAATTAAAAAAGGGGTGATCACCGGGCATGAAGCCGACTCGATCCGTGCCGATGCCGCCATTAAAGAACAACGAAAACGTGAACAGGAAAAGGCCAACCAACACGGCGTGTACATAGGCAGCAAAGCGCTGCAATTAAGCGGGTTACTACAGACTGAATATGAGGACTTCCAGCAAAAAGGCGTAAATAACACCTTTCTGCTACACCGCGCACGTTTGGATGTTAAAGGCGACATCAACAGTAACTGGAGCTACGAGGTATATACCGAATTTGCGGGTGTAAACCCCAAACTGCTCGATGCCTACACTACTTATAAAATAGCCGACTTCCTGAAAGTTACCGCCGGACAGTTTAAGGTGCCCTTTTCGCTGGAAAGCCTGATTTCTGATAACCAGCTGGAGTTTATCGACCGCTCGCAGGTGGTAAATGCGTTATCCGGCCGTTCAACAGACGTGATCGGTAACCAGAATGGCCGCGATATCGGTATACAGGTTAGCGGTAATTTTGTTACGCTCGACACCAAACAATACCTGTTTGATTATAGCGTGGCTTTAGTTAATGGCGCCGGTTATGATGCTACTACGGACAATAACAGTCATAAAGACATTGCCGGGCGTTTAGGCATTCATCCCATCAATAACCTGGTAATATCCGGTGACTTTTACAACGGACAAGGTTATTATACGCTTGCCGGCGCTAAAACTGCTACCAATAACAAACGCAACCGCGAAGGTATTGATGCCCGCTATGTGATAGGTGGATTATCATTACAGGCTGAGTACGACAAAGGCACCGACGGTACAATTAAGCGCGATGGCTGGTATGGCCAGGCCTCTTACTTTATATTGCCCAGGCATTTACAATTGAGTGCCAAATATGACACTTACGACCCGAATATCACCGCATCAAACGATGCTGACACTATTTACACCGGCGCGGCAAGCTGGTATTTTAACGATTGGGCAAAATTCACCCTCAACTACCTGGTAAAGCACGAAGATGCCTCTGCACAAGTGCCTGATAATATTTTTGAAGCACAGTTACAGTTAACCTTCTAACATACCAAAACATGAAAAGTATATGTACGATAATTGCTTTAAAATAAGTGTTAATTAAACACTTTTTTATTCTTGCAAAAAGCGAAACGGATTCCTATGTTTACAATTACTGATTGTACACCTCATCGTCCCGCGATATTCCATCCGGGGAGATATTATCAGTGGATTATAAACATTCTTTCGGTCGTAATTTTTGAAGAAACAGGTTGTAAAAATATGTTTGATGACTGTCTGCACACTCCTCCTGGGGGTAAAGTGGCAGTTTAGCTATGGGCAACTTACCGGTAGTCCGGCGGGTGATACCCTTGTGCTTAAAAACTATGCAATAAAAACCTACACCACAAACGATGGCCTGCCTTCAAACGGCACAACCTGTGCCATTACCGACAGGAATGGTTTTTTATGGATCGGCACCCAAAACGGGCTTTGCCGGTTTGATGGTTACTCGTTTAAAATATTTGTGAATATTCCCGGCGATTCAACCAGCCTCACCAATAATTACATTAATGCCATAACGGAAGATAAAAAAGGTCGTATATGGGTAGGTACGCTGGATGGTCTGAACCTGCTCGATCCGGTGACTGAAAAATTCAGGCAGTTCTCTCATGCCGACCATCAGCGCGGCTCTTTAAGTAATAACAAGGTATGGTCGTTATTGGCCGACAGGGAAGGGGAGGTTTGGATAGGTACGGATGATGGATTCGACAGGTTTATTGAGGAGAAAGGCAGCTTCCGGATTTTTCAACCCAGCGCATCAAATTCACGCAGTATAAAAGGTAAGTCGATAAACTCAATTATTGAAGACAAGCAAGGTAATTTGTGGTTGGGAAACTGGAGCACCGGCCTCAACCTGTTTAACCGGCGTTCGCAAACCTTTACCAATTTTCCGCAGGCACAACTGCCCAATCAGCGTAACCCTAATGATGTATGGACACTTTGCTGGGACGACGACCAGAATTTATGGGTAGGTACTTATTGGAACGGACTGTTTAAATTTAATACAACCACGCACAACTATACCTCATATTCGTGCCCTGATAAGGAAAACCGCTCCGTATTCCGCATCCTGAAGCTGGATAATAAATTTATTATGGCCTGCGGTAATACAGGATTTTACAGTATCAACACAAAAAACAATACCTGGAAACAATTAGGAAATTTTATAGGCTTTCAGCAAGCCGGTTTGTACCGCGACAGGTGCGGAATTATTTGGGCATGCGCCCTTAACGGTTTGATAAAGCTGGATAACAGGCAATATAAATTCAGGTTCCGGCCATTTGCCAAAACAAACCGTAATATTACAAGCCTGCTGGTTAGAGGTAACAACCTGTGGGTGGGTACCAATAATGGCCTGATGGTTATTGGTCCGGATGATCGTACCAACACCTTTTACCATACCTCAAACCCTAACAGCATTGCTAATAACGAGATCCACAAACTGTATCTTGATGGCCAGGGAAAGCTGTGGGTGTTAACCGAATATGGTTTTGACGAGTATGATGATAAGACAGGCATCTTCACCCATCATTTACATCATTCCAGTTTGGGCGGGTTGTTTAACGAGGATGTTTTCCGCGATATACTTGAAGTTCGCCCCGGCGAATACTGGCTGGCCACGGATGCTGGTTTGAAAATATATAACAGCCATACCAACACCTTTACGCATTACTACAACCAGGAAAATAATCCGTATTCGGTTAGCAGCAACCACCTGTACACGCTTGTAAAAGACATAAACGGCGATATATGGGCCGGTACGGAAGGCGGCGGGCTTAACCGCTTTAATCAGCAAACCAAACGGTTTTACCGGTATGAAGCGAACGACAAACAGACAGGCTCAATAAGCAGTAACAACGTCCATGATATCTTCCTTGATTCGAGTAATAATTTATGGGTTTGCACACAGGACGGACTGAACCGTTACAACCGAAATAGCAATAATTTTACCAGCTATTCGCGGAAAGATGGTTTTGCCAGCAATGTTTTTAAACAGATGGCGCAGGATGCAAAAGGTAACCTTTGGGTGGTAACGGAAACCGGGGTATCAGTCTTCAATCCGAGGAATATGAAGATCAGAAACTTCGATCAGGGCGATGGCGTATTTGCCAATTCTGTGATCTACAAGGCCAGTGACCATAAAATGCTGATAGCAGGCAATGCCGGCATCGTTTCGTTTGATCCGTTGCAGATGAATTATAACTCGATCGTTCCGCCGGTATATATCTCGTCGCTTGAAATATTCAATACGCCGGTTGTTCCGGGTGAAAACAGCGTGCTGAAACAGCCAATAGAAAATACACGCGAGATAAGACTAAGTTATAACCAGCGCGATTTTACCCTCGGCTTTGTGGCCCTCAACTACACGCATACAGAAAAGAACAACTACGCTTATAAACTTGAAGGATTTGACCAGGATTGGAAACCCGCGCGCGAACAGCGAAAAGCTACCTACACCAACCTTAATCCCGGTACGTATACTTTTAAAGTAAGGGCATCAAATAACGACGGTGTATGGAATACGCAAGGCGCATCGCTGGTTATTGTGATCGCGTCGCCGTGGTATTTAACCTGGTGGGCTTATATGATATACGCTTTATTGTGCTGCACAGCTATCTATGCTTATGTATTATATAATAACAGGCAGGCCCAACTGAAATACGAAGTAAAACTGGCGCATATAGAAGCGGAAAAAGAAAAAGAACTGCACGAAAAGAAGCTATCGTTCTTTACCAACATCTCGCATGAGTTCCGGACGCCTCTAACGCTCATCATTAACCTGGTAAAGGATATTTTTTATGGAGGAACGGATAACGTGAACCTGCAAGATCTCAATACCATCAACCGCAATGCCAAACGGTTATTAAGCCTGGTTGATCAGCTCTTGCTCTTCCGGAAAGCAGATGCCGGGGCCGAAGAACTGAAGATTACCCGTGTTGAATTGATTGCTTTGTGTAAGGAGGTGTTTTTATGCTTTGTGCACCAGGCAAAAACCAAGCAACTGGAGTTTTTATATCTGACCAATGATGACGAGATACAGATTTTTGGAGATAGGGAGAAGATTGAGATAGTGGTATTTAACCTGCTGGCCAACGCTATTAAGTTTACCGAGCAGGGCGGTCGTATTACGCTGAAAATTACCCAGCATGAGCGTTATGTAGATATAGAAGTGCAGGATAACGGATGCGGCATTGCCGATACCGCGGGCGATAAACTGTTTAATAAGTTTTACCAGGAACATAATTATGATAAGCCGGCAAAAGGCGGCTTGGGTATAGGCCTTTACCTGGTGAAAAGCTATGTGGAAGCACTCGGCGGCGAGATTAGCTATACCAGTGCGGTAAATAAAGGCACTACCTTTAACGTACGGCTGCTGAAAGGACAGGAGCATTTCGCGGGGAACTACATTTCTGATATGGCGGCTGATGGATCAGTGCTGTTGATGGAGATCATAGACGAGCAGTTGGAAGAGATATCTGACAAGCTAAAAAAAGAGGAAGCGCCGGAGGCAGCTATTACCTCGGGCAAAAAGGCCATGCTTATTATTGAGGATAATAAAGAAATATGCGATTACATTAAATCGGTATTTAAGCCTGAATATCTTGTTTATGAAGCAGCCGACGGCGAACAAGGTTTGAAAATGGTAATGGAAATAATGCCTGATATTGTGATCAGCGATGTAATGATGCCGGGTATGAATGGGATAGAGTTGTGCAGGTTAATAAAGGAAAATCCTGAATTAAACCATATACCGGTTATCCTGCTTACGGCAAGTACATCGCCGGATGTGAAGCTGAAAGGGATTGAAGGAGGCGCGGATGACTATGTAAACAAACCTTTCGAGAAAGAGATACTGATGGCGAGGGTTAAG
>JBQCIS010000421.1:0-15520 GCA_051953515.1 Mucilaginibacter sp. | reverse complement strand
AGTTGAGGAGATCGGCGACATATACGTTACCGTCGCGATCAACCGCGACTCCTGTCGGTTGATTAAAAGTAGCTGCCTGGCCGGTGCCGTCGGCGGAACCCGCAACGCCGCTACCTGCAAAGGTGCTTACGGTAAGGGTTGTGTGGGGGTTGTGATCTTTGAGACAGGATGCACCGCCCACCAGCAGTACAAATCCTAAAATAAGCGTGGTTTGATTTTTCATGGTAAGATGAGTTAGTTAGCTGAAAAGAAAGAACCTTAAATAATCACATGTAAAAACTAAGACAGGCAAAATGCGCTGTGAATAAATTATTTACACATCAAAAATCGGTAGTATGGCAAGCCGATAAAATGACCGGCGTCAAGAGCATAAATGACCTTTACTTTTTAAAATCAGCATTTTACGGTGAAAGGTTATGCCCCGTCCCTCATCATTGTACTTGTCACGCGCGGCGTAAAACAAAAGATGCAGGTCTCGCATGTGGTTGTAAACGCCCGCATCGGACATACCCTTAACCTTGTAGGTGACCGACCTTTTGAATTGGTTAGTTCTTGTCAGTGTGCGTTCGGACCGCAAAAAGATTCGTATTCGGGCAACATGAACAAATTATTCTTGGCTATGTCTACTATACTCATTTAAAGTAATCACAGAGGTATTCAATACGGTGTTCAAATTATAATCACAACCCTACTTCGGCATCCGGTAAACTAAACCTGATTAGAATCATAAAATGACATGTTAACTGTCATTTGCCTCTCGTCCTAATCGGTGTAGGTTTATCCGTTCTTTTTATTTTCAGTTTATGACCAGCCGCCATAACTGTCCGGCAAGGAAAGTGTAACGTAGCGGTAAGGAGAAGTAAACAACAAATAAACCGAAATGGCTATTCTGGAATCTAAATTTCTGTTTTTTACGGGGAAGGGTGGTGTAGGTAAAACATCACTTGCATGTGCTACAGCAGTGCGTATGGCGGATAAAGGTAAAAAAATACTTTTGATCAGTACAGATCCCGCATCTAATTTGGAAGACGTGTTAGGTACCCCCGTAGGCGACAAAATAACTTCTCATAAGAACTTAAGTAATTTATTCACCATAAATATCAACCCTGAAGTTTCGGCCGAAGAATATCGTACCAGGGTGATAGACCCACTTAGAGAAATTGCATCTGCCGAAGAAATTAAAAAAATCAGAGAAGGGCTATCTGGGGCATGCACCACTGAAATAGCTTCGTTTGACGAATTTTCTCGATTTATTACCGGAGAGGGGCTTTCGGAAATATTTGATACGGTCATATTCGATACAGCGCCAACCGGACATACTATCCGCCTTCTGGAACTGCCCGCTGCATGGGATAATTTTCTAGGCAACAATCCCAGTGGTGCTTCCTGCATTGGACCTTCTTCGGCCTTGAAAAGCAGTAGAGAAAGATATGAAAAGGTGGTGTCGAGTTTAAGGGACCCTCTGCAAACCACTTTTTTCCTGGTTACGCGTCCCGAAACCTCCGCGTTGAAAGAAGCAGAAAAAACAAGTCAGGAATTGATCGATCTAGGAATGGCAAACCAAAAATTGTTGATTAACGGAATATTTAAAGCAGTAAATAAAACAGATGTTGTTGCGCAGCAAATTGAAAAGTTAGCGGAAAAGGTATTACGGGAAATGCCCGGAGCGTTAAAAAGCATGGATACTATGAATTATCCACTGTTGCCCTATAATGTGTTGGGTTTAGAAAAACTAAGGTCCGTATTTGATAATGATCTTCAAAGGAGAATTGCAGCCGTTGCAACTTCAAACTTAAATGAAATTAACTATCCACTCAGTAATTTGAAAGAGTTAGTTGATGAACTTGAAAAAAATAACAACAGCGGCTTAATAATGACAATGGGGAAAGGCGGTGTGGGTAAAACAATAGTAGCTTGTGCAATTGCAACTATGTTAGCGCACCGCGGCCATACGGTGCTTTTAACGACAACAGATCCGGCTGCACATATTAAAGACTTTATGAACCAATTAGCGATCATTCCGGAAAATTTAACAATCGAAAGGATTGACCCGAAAATTGAAACGAAAAATTACGTAGACAAAATTGTAGCACAAAAGGGAAAGAATCTGGATGAGGAAAGTAAAAAACTCATGCTTGAAGACCTTAAATCGCCCTGCACAGAAGAAGTAGCTGTATTCCACGCATTTTCTAAAGCTATTCAGAGTGCTAAACGGCAATTTGTCGTGATGGACACTGCTCCGACCGGACATACACTGCTGTTACTTGATACGACAGGCAGTTATCATAAGGAAGTTATGAAAAACATAACCGTCGATCCGGGAAAGATCACAACACCTTATATGTTGTTGCAGGACAATGTATTTGCCAAAATCCTGTTGATCGCTTTACCGGAAACAACCCCAATGCGGGAAGCCGAAGACCTTCAAAACGATCTGAAAAGAGCAGGAATTGTACCGTATGCTTGGGTCATTAATCAATGCCTCTCCGCCATAGAAAATCTAAAAGACCCGCTTCTGCGTGAGCGAGCTTCATCCGAAAAGGCTATAATAAAAAACATTGCTGAAAATTTGTCCAACAGGACCTTTGAAATTCCGTACCTGATTGAAGAAAAATTGCTGCCTGCTGTTCTTTCACTTTATGATATAGACCGAATCCCGCAACATTAGTAAGACCGTTTAACAGCGTTGGGGCACAATACGTATCGGTTCAATTACCTGATAGCCTGTATAGTCAGGCTTGTTGCGGATAACTTATCAGCACTTGCATTAATAGTTATTGGCCCTGCGTGCTTGTTGGCTCTTATCAGCACCGTAGCTATGCCGCCCCTTACCCCTACACTATCCGGGCCTATTATACATCCGTTCCCTTTAACCGTGAACAAGACTTTTGTTGAATTATCAAGACACGATATTGTGTCGTTAGCGTCGGCAACGTTTGCATGTACAAATACAACGTCTGCACCATCTGCCCTCAATGGGATATTTTCATCATCTTCGGTTAAAGAAAGATGATTTGCCCTCATGGGTGAATGAACAGATATCGCTGCCACTTTTTTGCCATTTTTATAACCAACAGCAGTTAATTTACCGGGCTGCCATTTTACATTATCAAAGGTAAAAGGCGGATGGGCGAGATGCCTGCCATTGCCACCATTAAACGGGTATCCGCCATGCTCATAGTCACCATAATCGGTGTCTGGGCCAGCATCCGGGAGCCGCTGTTCAATAAACTTGCCATTGATGTATAAGGCAACTCTATCGCAGTTGGAATAAACAACCACTTTAACAGGCCTACTGGCAGGTAGCCACCAGTTGGCAATATAAAGCATTGGTTTATAATCCCTCTGGCTCTTAAAGAAGTAATAACTAAATTTTGGCAAGCGGTACACATCCATTACGCCCCAGTCGGATGTGCCTTTGGTAAAGGCCTCAAATCCGTCGAAGAAGGCCCAGTTGGCATCCCCAACGGTCCACGGGTAATATTGCGGTCCCATTAATAAATTGTGCTCCCATTGCAAATTCCATGCATTTTGTAATAAGGCTTGTTCTCCATTGCTTCTGTTTATCCGGGTTGTTGATTCGCTTCCTCCAAACTCATAATCTCCATATTCCCTTACAAAGCCGGCCTTATCGGGCTGTACGTTCTGTGGTCGCCCAAAAGGGTCCAGCCAGTCGTTATACGGTATGTCCCATGCCGTTTTCTTTGCTGCGTAGGTGTCACCAGCTGTAAAGAAATTATCACCGGGATATTCTTCATGCGCTACCATGGCCGATTTGATCCTGAAATCATCAGGTGGGTAGGATTCGTTCAGGCTCATTTCCCACATAATCACACATGGATGGTTCCTGTCGCGCCGTACAGTTTCCCGTATATCGCGAAATACACGTTCTTTAAACAACGGATGCTGATTGTAAAATTGCCAGCCAGGTATAGGATCAGCTACCATCAAGCCAATCGAGTCGCAGAAATGATAGACAGATGGTGCTTGCGGGTAATGGCACAGTCGCACAAAATTAAATCCTGCCTCTTTTATTCTTTTAAGATCACGGCACTCAGCCGCGTCAGATAACGCATTGCCAACATAGGGCATATCCTGATGACGGTTAGTACCTACTATTTTTAACGGCTTACCATTTAGTTTAAACCCATATTTTCGTGAGTATTCCAGCTTGCGTATTCCCGTTTTCTGCGAATAATTATCGAGCAAAACCTTTCCGCTCCATACTTCGGTGACCAGTGTATACAGGTAAGGATCATTCGGCGACCATAGACGGGGATGTTGCAGCCTGATGTCCTGGTCAATATCATTTACGCTGTTTATACTAATGTTATTTTTTGTTTCAGCTACTATGGTCTTGCCATCTGCCGCCAATACTATTTGCTTCACGGTTACGGGCGTTGCTGCATTTGGCAGGATGCTTTTTACCTGCGTTTTGATGTGAAGGGTGGCAGCTTTGGGCGAAATGCTGTCGGGGCGGATAAAAACGCCGCCGCCGGCTACGGTGTTGGCTGCTATTGGGTCGGTAATATAAACGCTGTTGGTACAAACCAGCCATACGTTCCGGTAAATTCCGCTCCAGTAAAGGAAACCAAGTTTGGCCAGGGGTTTGCCGGGGGGCACAAAATTATTATCGCGATTATCCAGGCGCACAACAATCTCATTCTTTCCGGGGCGTGCAATACCATCAAGAGGAATACTAAAAGGCAGATAACCGCCCTGATGCTGTTTTACAAACTTGTTATTTACCCATACTGAGGCCGTTTGCATAGCACCTTCAAACTTGATGTACGTATGCTTGTTTTGCCAGCCATCCGGTATATAAAATTTTTTGCGATAATAGCAGATGCCCGAAAACTGGTTAACCCCAGGATTGAGTTGCTTCTCATACCTGGCAGGATGAGGTAAGCTAACCGATTCCCATTTTAACGACTGTATCTGCGGATATTCTTTTCCGTAGCCATTTAATGCTTCATTCAATTCCCGGGATATAATACTATCGGTCGGTATATCTGTTTTGTTAAGATGTTCCTGGTTAAACTGCGAGGAAAAGGAAGTTCCCCTGACGGCAAAAGTGGCTTTTACTTCACCGGCGGAATCTAAGCGGAACATTTGCCAGTCCTGGTTAAAGTTTATCACCACTCTGGCTGTTTGTGCGTAGCTTTTGGGTGCTAACGCGAAGAATAATACTAAAGCGAGTATTTTATTCATTGCAGGATAATGAATTTGATACATATAAAAGCTGCCTTTACAAGTATTTATAAAGGCAGCTTTTAAGGTGAATTATTTAATAACCTGGATTTTGTGTCAGGTTTTTATCCTTATCTATTTCTGATTGCGGTATTGGCCACAGGTTATTTTTATCCGCAAATACGCGGGTTTCAACCTTTAACGGCGCGCCTGTTATGGTATATACACCGGTAGTCGCGTTAACCGTACCTGCTTTGGCGCCATAAACAGGGCCATTCATTACCTGCGCACCTATCTTCCAGCGTTGTATGTCAAAAAAACGCAAACCTTCAAATGCAAATTCAACCCGGCGTTCGTTACGTACCAGGGCGCGTAAGGTAGCCTGGCTGTTATATACCGATTGATCTACAGACGGCATACCGGCCCTGTTTCTAACCAGGTTTATATCTGCATAAACGGTTGGGTCAATTATACCCTGCTCTATTTTTGCTTCCGCATCTGATAATAGAACTTCTGCGTAACGAATAACGGGCATGTTTAATCCAGCATCCCAGATGTTATCAAAGTCTGGCAGGTTTGAGGTGAATTTTTTTACCACATAGCCGCTTGGAGAAGTATTGTTACCGCTTGCATAATAATCTGGAGATGATGCATCCACAGGGTCGTAATAATTGAGTGTTCCGTCTGCTTGTTTAAACTGTTCTCCCGGGTATAATATGGTAGCGGCAAGGCGCGGATCGCGGTTTGCATACGGATTTGCCGGATCATAACCTGATGCAGGGTCGGTAATTGGTTTACCGCTTTTCATCTCATAAGCGTCGACAAGGTTTTGAAGCGGATCAATTGATGACCAGCCCCCTGACGAGTTTGACGGCATTACACCTAATACGCCATTTGAAAGGTTAGCAGGGGTTTCAACATATTGTGCTGATATAATGATCTCGGGGTTATTGTTCTGAGCCACCATCCGGAACAGGTCGGTATAGCTTGGGTATAACGAATAACCCATTTTCATCACCGCCTGGCAATCAGTAACACAATCCTTATAATCTCCGCTAAATAATTCAACGCGTGCCTTTAAAGCCAGGGCTGCACCCTGTGTAAAATGGCCATCGCCTGAATTATTAGTTACAGACAGATCAGGAGTTGCAGCTGTGAGTTCGGATAAAATAAATTTAACTACGTCGGCCTTTGACGTCCTTGCTATAGTGAGCGACTGCTCAGGGGTAAGCAGCGTTGTTACCAACGGAACATCCCCGTAAAGCTGGCTCATGAAAAAATACTCATAAGCACGTATACATTTTACCTGGGCTATCATATTCGCCTTCTGCTTGGCATCCATTGGTGTTTTATCAATATTTGCTAAAAAGAAATTACACCTGGTTATGGCAGTATAATTATAGGCTTGTGCGTCTCCTGTTGATGGGTTAACACTTCCGTTACCATAAGCCTGGAATCCTTCCCATGGGTATTGACTAAAGGCGTTATCAGAGGCACAATCAAGATACACTGTCCAGGTTGCGCTTGCCCATCCCGTATTGTCATCGCCATAGCTCCAGTTTTGGCCGTTATAAACACCGGCAAGAGCAGCAGTTGCATCACTTGCCGAAGTCCATAAGGTGCTGTTGCTATACGCATCTTGTGGCGACCTGCTTAAAAAGTCCTTTTTACAGCCCGTAAATATTAATAGTGATATGCCTACTATATTAAAAATAAAGTTCTTTTTCATGATGTTAATTGTTTGGAGTCTTAAAATGTTACGTTTAAGCCTAAGGAGTTAATTTTTACCTGTGGGAAATCATACCCGCTTTCGCCGGCAGGAGATTCCGGATCTACCCATTTGTAGAAGCTGGTAAACGTAAGTACATTTTGCCCGCTGTAATAAACCCTGAGTTTTTTCACTCCGATTGTTTTTGCCCATGCTGATGGCAGAGAATAGCCAAGCTGTACATTTTTTAAGCGTACATAACTTGAATTTCTTATCCAGAAAGATGATGGAACGGATGCTGGGTTATTTTGTGTATAGTTTAGCCATAAACGCGGAAAAGTGGCATTTGGATTACCTGGCGTCCAGCTGTCAAGCAAGGCCGATGTTGGTTTAGCCGATGAAATGCCATTTTGCCCTAATTCCTGACCGGTTATATAACTTTTAACACCAGCTGCCCCCTGGAAGAAACCAGTAAGATCAAATTGTTTCCAACTTGCTGTCAAATTTAAACCGAAGGTTACTTTCGGGAAATGCGAACCTAATACAACCCGGTCATTCGCATCTATCTTACCATCGCCATTTATATCTTTATAGATAATATCGCCGGGCCCTATATGCGGGTTTATACCGGTTTGACTGGCATGAGCGCTTACCTGCGCGGCATTCTGAAACAATCCCTGGGCGATGTATCCGTAAAAAGAGCCCTGGGGCTGACCAATTTCGGTTATATAAGCGCCGCTAATTTGCGGTGCATTAGATGTGCCCAGTTGGGTTACTTTGTTTTTTACAAATGCAGCATTTCCGGTAACGTTCCAGCTAAAGTCGCCAGCTTTATCATGGTAAGACAATGCCAGCTCCCAACCTGTATTTTGATAAGAGGAGCCATTAACTATAGGTGGATTCAATCCATAAACTGATGGAAGACTAACTGCATATAAAACACCGTTTGTCTTTTTATCAAAATAATCAGCTGTAAAGGTGAATACTTTTAAGAAGTCGGCATCTAAACCAATATCGGTTTGCGTAGTTTGCTCCCAGGTAATGCCGGTATTAACACCTTGGGTAACCGCAACGCCTCCTACAACTGACCCGCCAAACGGATAGTTATAACCTGGATTTACTGTTGAAATAGTTGGATAATAACCGGCGATAGCCTGGTTACCTAATTTCCCCCACGATGCACGCAGTTTTAGGTTAGAAACGGCAGATCTCAGGCTACTGAAAAAGTCTTCTTCAGATATACGCCAACCGGCTGATACACCCGGGAAAACACCCCAACGGTGTCCCTGTGCAAAGCGTGATGAGCCATCGTCCCTGATATCGCCTTCTAAGAGATATTTGCCTTTATAATCATAATTCACACGGCCAAAAATTGATTGCAGCGCTACATCATAAGTGTCATTTGATGTGGTTTGCCCTGTAGTGGGCGCTACATTAAGATCACTTAACGCATTATTTAAGAATCCCTGTCTGTAACCTGTTAGCGTATAATAGCTATTGTATTCCTGCGATGCGCCGGCTAATACCTTAATATTGTGATCGCCTATTTTCTTGCTGTATTCCAGTAATAATTGTGGCGAAACATAGGTGTTGTTGTTATAGGAATCAGTTGCATTACTAATGTTTGGCGAACCGCTTGTTGTACCATCCGGATTATAATATTGAATGGACGATACAAAATTATTATCCTGCGCACTGTAGAATTTATAGTTTAATGATGGTTTAAAATGCAGATCCTTAATTATTTCCCAATCAATACCCACGCTGCCCTGAAAGGTATAGTCCTTATTATCGTTAAACGATGGCGAGTTTAGCCAGGCCAAAGGACTGCCATCGGCAATGTGTCCATATTGCCCATTCGCATAGTATGCAGGAATTATAGGGGAGATCCTGTTAAATTGCCGGATAACCTGGTCGAAACCCTGGTCGGCGGATAATGAACTTTGGGGCTCTGTGAATGGTTGATAAATGTAAGACAGGTATCCAAAAGCAGACAGATGATTTGTTATCTGCGTATTTAAATTTAATCGTGCGGTATAGCGCTGTGTATTGGTTTTAGGCGTAATGCCGTTCTCATCAAAATAGCCCATAGAAAGCGCATACGTAGTTTTATCGCTTCCGCCATTAACCCCCACGTAATGATTCTGTTGAAATCCGTTTCCGCTATAAAAAAGTTTTAACCAGTCTGTATTAGGGTAGTTGTAGGGGTCGGAGCCGTCTTTGAATTTTTGTATCTGATCGGCAGTATAAACTGCGCCAAGCCCTTCGTTTGCCCTGGCCTCGTTATACAATGTAGCTGCCTGCCACGACGGAAGGTAATCTGGCAGGGCAATGGCTTTGTTCTTACCAAAGTAATCGCTGTAAGTTATTTGCGCTGTTCCTTTCTTGCCTTTTTTAGTGGTAACCACAATTACTCCGCCGGCTGCACGGTTTCCGTAAATAGATGCCGATGCCGCATCCTTTAATACAGCAATGTTATCAATATCGTCGGCATTAACCGCATTCAAATCACCGGTACTTGAGATAACACCATCAATCACTACCAAAGGAGGCGTGCCGTTTAAAGACTCTCCCCTGATATTAATACTGCCGGCGTCCCTTCCAGGCTGCCCGTTATTAGAGGTAATAGTAACACCCGGTACAGTACCTTCCATTGCGTTAATAACGCCTGTAACCGGCCTGTCTTCCAACTGCTTGGCATCAACAGTTGATACCGCCCCTGTCAGATTAACCTTTTTCTGTGTGCCATAACCTACCACAACCAACTCGTTTAAAGTTGTTGAGGACGGGCTCATCACTACATTAAGTACGTGCTTACCGTCTATTTTAACATCCTGTTTTTCATAGCCAATAAATGAAAAGGTCAGTACAGCTTCATTATTATCTACAGCTATACTAAAATTGCCATTTATATCTGTTATTGTTCCTGTTGATGAGCCTTTAACCGTTACGGTTATGCCAGGCATTGGTTTATGTTGTTCATCCAAAACATTACCCGTGATAGTGATGGCCTGCGGCTGCGGTTGTTCCTGCTGCTGGCCGGCATTATCCGCTTGCTGATCGGTTTTTTGAACATTTCTGATCACGATTACGTTACCAGTGGCTTCATAAGTCAGGTTCAGGGGCTTTAGCAGATCAGTCAGTACTGCAGATAACGGTTTGTTATGAGCAAAAACAGTCACTTTTTGTACAGCATTAACAAGCTGAGGGCTGTATACAAAGTTAATGTCATACTCTTTTTCCAGTTTTCTGAATACTTCGTCAAGCGTAATGCTTGTTTCATTTATAGACGTTTGCGTATTAAGGACTGACTGCGCCCTGCCACTGCTGGCAAACGCACTGCCTAATACCGAGAATAGTATTGTTAACTGTAAAAACGTAATTTTCATAATTTTTACGAGTACAGGTTTAATTTCCATAATTTTGAAATTGGGTTAGTTAATACACATTAATAACTCGACACAAGAAGTCCATGATAAATGGATGCGAAACATTTATGGACTCTGAATTACAGGCTGGTAGTATTGACATTACTGCCAGCCTTTTTTTAATAAAGTGAGGGTGGAGTGTTTAAATTCTTCTCATAGGCACTGTTTAATGGTAAATAATAATTGGTTGTTATTTATTGGTTTTCGATAATTATCCGGCCATCATTAAACTTGCAGTGGGCATTGATCGCCTTGCATATCAATATAACTTTTTCATCAAGCGGCAGGTTGGAAAGTGAAGCTGTTAAGGTTTCCGATCCCAGTTTTTCCTTGTCATATTCGATATTAACCGAATATGCTTTGTCGAGCTTATTGATGATTTGACGGAGTGGGGCATTGTAAAAAGTAAATTCACGGTCTTTATTATCTCTTGACAGCATTTGCGGGTGCTGTATCGTATCTTCCTGCAAATGCGAAACAGAACGGTCAAATACAACCTGCTGGTTAGGGATAAGCGTAACCGATGGGGCATTGCCGGGCTTTGTTTTGCTTTTTTCTTCATACACCATCACCTTCCCCGTATTAACCGCAACGCGGAACAGTTTATCGCCCCCGAATGCGTGCACGGTAAAGCTGGTACCTAAAACCTGTGTCACCATGTTCTCCGAGTGCACTTTGAATGGCATCTTCGGATTTTTATGTACCTCAAAAAAAGCTTCGCCCGACAGGAAAACGTCTCTGGTGGCTCCTGAAAATGATTTGGGATATTGTATGGTGGAAGATGGACGCAGAACGGCTAAGCTACCATCGCTTAACCTCACCAGTTTTGATTCGGTAGAGTTATTATGAATTTTCAGCAGTTGTGCAGACTGTTTGCCGACTGTGCGAGCGACTGAGTTTTGCTCTGTATAGTGATAGAGAAAAGTAATGCCAATCGCTAACACTACAATAGCAGCAACCCTTATCCATACAGACGGACGGATATGCCATATCCGCCGGCCTGTTTTTCCCGGCCCGAAACCATGATGCTGTACATAACGGATAATGGACTGCAACTCTGTTTCAGATAGTTCATCCGCAACAGGTATGGCATCGATGGAGCCAATGATTATTTTGGCTTTATCCACAATCTCCTGTCTCCCGGGGTTCTTTAACAGCCAATCGTGCCAAAACAAATCGCTTTCAGCATCCGGTGCTAAAACCCATTTGATAAAGAAATCATCATATAAAAAGTCTTCGATCCCGAAGTTTTCGTAATGATCCATGCTAATTTAGTATTGTATTGGTTACTATTGCTAATAAGCGTTCAACTGACGGATATTACCCCTCGAGGCACGAAAAAAAATCAAAAAATATATAGATCACTGATTATCAGTTGAATAAAATTGAATGACACATAAGGATAACTATCGTCCATTCCGCTCTGAAATTTTTATACGCTTTTTGCAGCAGGTTGTGAACGGATTGCCTGTTGATGCCCATGATCTCAGAAATCTGGTCGAAGTCGAGATTTTCGTAAAATCGCAAAAAAATAATTTCACGCTGGCGCGGGGGGAGGTTATTAAGGATATTTTTGATCTTCCCTGCCATTTTGGCGAGCGTTGCCTCGTCAATTAATTTTGACTCAACACTAAACTCAACCATAAAATGGTAGTCGTCGTTTAGCTGTTCATTCTTATTCCAGTTGGATTGGTTACGAAATATGCGCAGGCGCAGCGCTTTAAACAGGTACCATTTAACTGATGGTGTAGCGTTTATAAGGTGATGTTTATTCCAGAGTTCCAGAAATATTTCCTGTATACAGTCTTTCAGAAAGTCGCGGTCCTGGCATAGCCGATACCCATAATTGAACATTGGCCTGGTATATTTGGTCATTAAAGCGGTATAAGCCTGTTCATCTCCCTCCCGAAAACGGTCCCAAAGCCAACAATCCGTCTTTATGTTAATATCCGCATTAACATCCATATTATTTATACCGGCAAGTACACATTAATAGTGCAAATAATTCTAAATTATGGTCAGAATAGCACGAACAACTTCAAATATACATATATTAATATCAGTTTATAATATCCATGTATTTTGAGTTGGTCATTCATACCTTGCCGACTTCATCCATAATTATAGGCTTCCCCTCCCTGATTTGTTTGCAAATCAGCGGATCATGGTTGGTTAGTCAGAAGAATGCTGATGCTGGAATCAGGGTCTGTTCGAATTAATGTGCCCGTTTTGGGTTTTTTATACATCCCAACTACTCTTAATCATTGGATCGAGAGTCCGAATCTCTCAGGGTTCACAGCTAATTAAAAGCCCTTTTTGTTACAAAAAAGGGCTTTTTGCGTCTACGAACCCGGGTAAGACTGAAAATTTGGGACGTTGCCGCCAACGGAGCCTTTACGCAAACCCGTATGGTTTATAAGAGGATTAATAAAATTCACAAAGTATAAAACTCATCAGATTCATGCCGCAAATTTTACGGCTTTCACCAAAGAGCAAAAGGGGGAATTATTCTCCCTTTTGCTCTTTGTAATTATTGGTGAATGTCCTTTATTTCACTAACGACTCATCATACAATTTAAGGTTGGCTTTTTGAAGTAATTCAACAGGCATTTTAATAACCTTACGGTCATAGGTCATAAAGCCGTTCACTTCGCCTTCAACGTCTGTTGTTTGCGTATACACCGCTGCCGAAAGGCCAAGTTTTATCAATTCCTGCAACCTATTTGTAAAACCCGAATATTGTTTATAAAGATCATCTGCGTTTTTAAAGCTCTGGTAACCCCAATTTTTATTGCTTTGCCATGTATGGCCGTCAACCGGCAGACCAAGCCCGCCGAATTCGCCCAAAACAACAGCTCTGGTTTTGCCAAACACATCGGGTTTAGGCATCGCCGGATGCGGGTAGTTATGCAGGTCGACGATATTACCGGTATTATAGAAATTACCGCCGCTGGCACTGTTCACCAACCTCGACGGATCTTTTTTCATAGTCCATTCGGTTATCTCAACAGTTTTAAATTGTCCCCATGCTTCGTTAAATGGTGTCCAAACTATAATGCACGGGTAGTTATACAATGCATTGATAATGGCATTCCACTCCTTTCGGTAATAGCCTTCAGATTCGGCGCTGCGATTTTTGTCCGTTGCGCGGTCGAGTACCCCCGGGCGGTTTTCCCAGCCATTACCCAAATCGCCACTTGGCATATCCTGCCATAAAAGCATACCTACTTTATCGCAGTAAGCATAATAGCGGGCAGGTTCAACCTTGATGTGCTTACGTATCATATTGAAGCCCATTTCTTTAAGCTTATCAATATCAAAACTCATAGCCTCGTATGTTGGCGGCGTGTATAGTCCATCGGGCCACCATCCCTGGTCAAGCGGACCATATTCAAATACAAATTTGTTATTAAGCAGCATGCGTTGTATGCCGTTGGCATCCGGGCCAAGCGATATTTTACGCATGGCGAAATAGCTGCCGATCTGATCGACAGTTTTATTGTTACGGATTACTGCCACTTTCAGATCATAAAGGAAAGGAGTTGCGGGCGACCATAATTTTTCATCTTTAATGTCAAGAACCGCTGTTTCGCTAACGCCTATCGTTTTTTCCGACACCAGATTTTTGCCGTCCCAGGCGCTTATTTTAAGCTTATCGCCAGGTTGAGCACTGCTAACATCAGCCGAAACCGACAAAGTATGATCGTCGATATTTGGTGTTTGCCGGGTCGATTCGATATGTGTTTTGGCTACGCCCTCAAGCCAAACTGTTTGCCAAATGCCAGTAACAGACGTATACCATATACCTTCGGGGCTTTTAACCTGTTTACCACGTGGCTGCGGGCCATCGTCTGTGGGGTCCCAAACACTTACAACAATTTCCTGTTTTGAACCACCTTTTAACAATGATGTTATGTTGAAGGTAAATGGATCGAACCCACCCTCATGCACACCCGCACTTTTGCCGTTCACAAATACTTCCGTACGCCAGTCCACCGCGCCAAAATGTAGCAGCACATCTTTGCCTTTTAGTCCCTTATCAAGAGTAATAGTTGTTTTATACCAAAGCATACTGTCCTTACCAACAGTTTTACCAACGCCAGACAATGCCGATTCGATCGCAAAAGGCACCAGTATCTTTCCATCGTATTTAGCCGGGCCGGTGGGCGCTTTTGGCACAATAGCATAACTCCATAAGCCATTAAGATTTTGCCAGTTGCCACGCGTCATTTGCGGACGAGGGTATTCAGGAAGCGGTGCTTTCGGGTCTACTTTTTCGGCCCATGGGGTTGTGATTTTGTCTTTTATCAAATGCCAGTCGCTTTTTTGCGCATTGGCAGTCAGGCTGGTTAGAAGCAAAATAGCCAGACATCTGTTGATTTTTTTCATGTTATAGTTAAAGTGCTGTGCGTGTAGAAAAAAGGAGCACGCCCTCGCGACATGCTCCAACCAATTAATTAATCAAAAAAGCTAATAAGAAACTTTAGTTATCGGCGAGAAGATCATATCCTCCACCCCGGCTATTTTTATACCAACCCTGGCATAAACATAATTTTGGGTAACTGTAAAATTCGGTATCCCTACGCTGATGGAAACGTTTGCCATGCTGGTAATCGAAGTACCCGGAATTTCGGTTTCAGCAGCCTGATCAGCCCTTGAAACAAATTGTGTTTTGTTTACATACAGGCCAACCGATTCAATGTCATGCGCCAGCGATGGATCTGTAATGATCTTATCGATAGAGAAATTGGCAGTTATCTTATTTGATCCCGAACTGATCTGCGCCCCTCTTATCATGTAGTAAGGCGTTACTTCAATATTTATTGTTTGATTGCCGGTAAGGGCTATTCTTATGGTATCACGCGCGCCATTCGGTAATTCCTTCCATAAAAACGGCCCCTGACCTGATTGCATGGTGAATTTATAGTTACCCTTAAAGGTAAGCACCGAATAAGTGCCATCCTGATCAAAAGTACCTGTTATAGGCGTGTTACCGCCATAGCCGGTTTGGTAAAGTTCAAATGGCACCTGGTTGTATTCAACCCCTATAGGGGTACCATTATACATCAATTGCCCCCTTAAGGTTATTGATGGTGCAGCGTAATTGTCTTTTTTACAAGCCGTGCTTGTAAGTATCAGTGCAAATAATGCTATGTATTGAAATTTAACTTTCATGATATGCTGTTTATGATAT
>JBQCIS010000420.1:0-6294 GCA_051953515.1 Mucilaginibacter sp. | reverse complement strand
CCCTTAATTGCTCGCCCGATTCGAGTTCAAACGGTTCGGTAGATTTAAAAACTTGTATACTCATTTTTGCACTTTGTTGTCGCACTTGCAGCCCCTTCATAAGGGTTTTGCCGTAGCGTAACAACACTATTATTGCTAAACTATAAAAACTAACATTTACTTATATCAATTCAGGAGCATACGCACTTATTTTTACAAAAGCCTGTTCAAAACCGGCCTTAATGTCATCAAAATGCCCATTACAACAACAACATCCGGCAATAGCCCATGTAATACACCGGCAGCTTTTGCCTGAGTGTAATTGAAGGGTTTTGAAGTTTAAACTTGTGGTTGACATGTATTTGTTTTTGTAAGTGTTTTAAAATGGGTTGAGTAACGTTTTGAGATCGCGACAGGATAGAACATATCCTTAGCGGGGCACACGTATTTTTTCAGGAAAAGAAAAGGAATAACGTGTTTCTGTTTCAACAACAGCAGCAACACATACAAATACAACAGTTATTGGAACTGTGTGCAACAAATAACCGGCCTGTTTGAGGCTGTCCGGAAGTGCTTTGGAAAATTCTTTTTAAACTTTTCATGGTTTTAGAATTTATATTTCCCGGGATATTTACCGGGCCAGGAATTGGCACCTTCTCTGTCCCTCAGAGGGTTGCCAGCGGGTCAGTGAGCCTGATCTCTCGCCGCTTCTTTATAAATCAAAACCTTTGTAAGAGGTATTGATCAAATTGGCTGTTAACCAACATGGGCGCAAATATAGTGTTGGAGAGGATTAAATTCAAATTTTTTTATTTTTTCGGAGGGAAAAGCGAGAGCCAAAGTGAACAAGATGAATTATTATATTGGTGTTTTGGCACAAATTGCCTCTAACATTGTCTCATTTACAACCATTGATAATGCCATTTTAAAAATAGATTTGGTACATTATCAATCTCAATCTATAATGTTCACTAAAAAGATATTACTGGCGCAGTTTGATTTGCACAACGCGTTGTTTCATAATGTATTGGATGCTATAACCGAAGAAGAGGCAAACACGAGTATTGCAGGTATGAACACCATTAAATGGCTGGCGGGGCATACACTGTGGGACCTGGGCAGCTATGCAAATATTTGCGGGATAAAGATCGCATTCCCCTGGTTCGGGCATTTCTATTCAAAAGAAGCAGCTACGCCTGAAGATATTGCCGGGCCAACATTGCCAATGCCAACGCTCGTTATGATCATTGCCAATTGGGATGAGACCGTGCCGGTGTTGAGAGCAGGTTTAGAAAAGCTAACCGCTGACGAACTTCAGAAAGTAGTAAACGTTCCGCATCCGCTATCTTCATACAATAACACGCTTGCCGGCTGGTGGGCTTATACTAATGATCATCATGCTTACAATATCGGGCAAATAAGTGCTTTGCGAAAAGCGTTTGGTAAGAAGGGGATGAGCTATACAGTGAGAGATTAGAGATTTAAGATTAGTAATTAGGAGAGAAAATAAAAAAACTGTCATTTTCAAACCCTAATGAAGCGCAATATGCGATCCGAACAAGTGAAAAATCTTGCGCGATAAATGCATACTTGATACTATCAGGAGATTTCTCGTTTGCTCCTTGCGCAGATCACCGCCTCAATCTATCGAAATGATGATTTTTTTATTGTATTATAAAATACAGTTCTACGTCTTCTTTCTGTTGATGCCCCGTTCAATTGGCGCAAAATACTATCACAATAAAGCAAAGATTGTTATGACAGTATTTCGCGCCAGTCTGAAAAGAACGATTCGGCAAACAAATACATTAATCGTAATATGTAATATTGAAATTAAATTTAGTACCGTCAGATCTGATTATTGTACCAATTGCGGTAATATTACCTACACTATCAGTAGTATAACTACCTGATGCAGGATAGGAGGTAGAACCTATTGTCGCAGATGTTATCAAATCTTTTGAGCCATAAATGGCATATGTGGTCTGATAGGCTGCATCATTAAGCCTCGCACTAAAAGTGCCGGCAGGAGTAGAGCCGTCTGCTGGTATAGGATAGCTAAGATCGGCTATGGCTAAATTAGAACCCGTTGTAACACGTATTAACTTACCTGTAAAAGTTTTTATTTGGCCGCTACCGATGGTTACAGTATACGAGTCTTTTATATAGCTGGTGATATCAGGTCTCGTCCCTGTTTGTCCATTGTCAATCCAAGTATTGAAAGCCGAATCGTATTTTGCGAGGTCGGAATTAAATCCATCTACATCAAAACTAGTCAAAGACATAAAAACCTGTGTAACCTGGAACACATTTCCGGCGAACCCCGAATTAACTACGTCAATTGAAGATGTACCATCGAAAGTTGTTAGTGATCCGGCTAAAACAGGTACACCATTAACTAAAGCCGGATATTTTACAAGATCCCAGGCGGGACTAGTTACCCTGATCAGGCAGCTGTTCCAATAAGCAGTATAGCTCCCGTCTGAGTTCAGTGTCATATCAGTGTACATGGGTGCAAGGCTTAAATGCTTTTTATTTAAAGCCGGGCTACTAACACTGGTTTTTTGATTTTCTTTTTGGCATGATGCAAGTATCGCAATCATGCAAACTAATAAGGTGAATTTTTTTTTCATATCGCGTTAAGAATTAGATTTATACAACAAATAAAAGAATATTATTTCTTAAATAAAATTATCTTTTAAATTAAATATAATTTAATCAACAGGTAAAATATATAGTATGAGATATTAGCATGGTCATCTTTGATAAAGTGAAGCATTGGTTAGTTTAATTCTCCCCAAATCACTAATTACGATTATTTAACTCAATATTCCCCCTCCATCAACCACCACACATTGCCCTGTGCTATAAGTTTGTTTGATGAGATACAGATAGGTTTGCGCAATCTCGTCCGGCGAGGCCACATGTTTTACCAGCAAGTGTTCGGCGGCACTTTGGAACATGGCCTCGCGGTTGGCCTCGGGGATATTTCCCCAAAGTTCAGTTCTTACAAAGCCGGGCATTACGCAATTTACCCGCAAAGGAGCCAGTTCAACAGCCAAAGCTCTCGTTAACCCTTCCATTGCAGTACATATAGTTGCGGGTATAACCCAGCCTTCCATGGGGCGTACACCTCCTGAACCGCTCGTAAGTGTTATTGATCCTCCTTGGTTTATTTTTGTTGATCCATATTTTACCGCGGCAAGTGCGCTCCAATAACGCAGGTTAAAAAATTGGCGGGATTCATTAATATCCAATTCATCAAGGGTTGATACTGCCAGGTTTTCTCCTGCCGTATAAACCAGGTGGTCGATTTGTCCTGTTTTCTCAAAGAATCTTTTAATGTTTTCTTCCTTGCTCAGGTCTACAGCATATCCGCGACTACCTTGAGGCAATTGTTCCAGCGCCTTATCCACACGTTGCCGGTTACTTGAGGCGATGACCACCGAAGCGCCTTCATCCGCGGCTGCTTTTGCTGTTGCCAGGCCGATACCGGCACTTCCGCCTAATACCACTACCGTTTTGTTTGCTAATGCTTTTGTGTTGTTCATGATGTAAATTTTAATGACACAAAGTTGCGGCGGTGAAATGGGGAAGTATTTACCAAATGGTAAAAATGGAAGGTTGCATGATAAATAAAAAACGACATCGCTTTTTATAATTCCGCCTATTGTTTTATCCCTCTGCGTATCCTGCTCAACGATTGCGGGGTGATTTCCAGATAAGAAGCGACATCATTCAGCGATACCCGGTTAACTACATTAGGTTGCTGTTTCAGAAAATGGAGATATCGGGTGGTAGCATCTTCACCTAAATAGGTCGACATAATGGCAATCTTTTTCAGAAGTGCCTGCTGCATAATACCATCCAGCAGTGCTTTAAAATAGGGGATATCCTTATTAATGTTATCCAATATCTTATGCGTTAAAACGATCACTTCAGAATCACAAGCCGCAATTACAGATTCTGTTGCCGGTACATTGTTTTGGAAGCTGTAAAGAATAGTGCACAAGCGGCTTTCGGTAATAAAAAAGCGTATCACTACATCGCCTCTGCTATTTACGCCATTTATCTTCAGTATGCCATTTAAAACAAAATAAAGTTCACGCGCATATTGACCGGCTTCGATCAGCACTTCACCCTCCTTTATCCGTCGCGATTGCAAATGCCGGCCAATTATGACAGCATCCTCCTGTGGAATAGGGCGGGTTTGTTGCAAGAAATCAATAAATTGCTCAAGCATAGGGCAAAATTACAAACTTACCCAATAGCCTGCTCCATATCGGCAATCAGGTCGTCGATATGCTCCAGGCCTACTGATACACGCAACAGGTTGAATGGTGTTTTGGTGTCCGGCCCTTCAACTGTAGCACGGTGTTCTATCAGGCTTTCCACACCGCCCAAGCTGGTGGCGCGGGTAAATATTTTTAGTCCGTTTATTACTTTTCTGGCTTCTTCTTCACCGCCTTTAAAGCAAACGGAAAGCATGGCGCCGAAACCGTTCATTTGCTGCTGGGCAATAGCATGTCCGGGATGATCGGGTAGGCCGGGATATAGCACCTGCTCTACATTTGGGTGCTTTTGCAGATACTCTGCCAGCGCCTGTGCATTTTTAACGTGACCAGCCATGCGGTATGGCAATGTTTTTATACTGCGGGTAAGGTAATAGCAATCCGCAGGTGAGGGTATAGCGCCGCCCATTTCCTGTACCTGCCTAATTTTTGCCCACCACTCGTCTTTTACGGGCGTTATCAGCGCGCCGCCGGT
Source organism: Mucilaginibacter sp. (assembly GCA_051953515.1). Classification (GTDB taxonomy): domain Bacteria; phylum Bacteroidota; class Bacteroidia; order Sphingobacteriales; family Sphingobacteriaceae; genus Mucilaginibacter. Next base: position 1,548 of record JBQCIS010000420.1, on the reverse strand, counting down.
AAGGTCGCTATGTCCGCCGAAATATTTGGTTGAGGAGTGCATCACCAGGTCAGCTCCCAAAGCTAAAGGCTGCTGAAAAACCGGCGTTGCAAAGGTGTTATCGCAAGCCACCTTTATGTTATGCTCTTTTGCAGTGGCAATTACTCGTTTAATATCGGTTACCTTTAATAGTGGGTTCGATGGTGTTTCGAGCCATATCAAGCCCGTGTTAGGCCGGATATGCTGACGGAGCAACTCATTATTATCCACATCAATAAAATCAAACTCCAAAATGCCTGCAAACAGCAGTTTTAGCTGATTGCGCAGGCCGTGGTACATATCATCCGGCAAAATAATATGTGTGCCGGGTTTCAGGGATTGAAAAACCGCCATACCCGCTGCGTTACCCGATGAAAATGCTGCCGCGTCAACACCTCCTTCAAGTTTAGCCAATACATTTTCCAGTTGAGTGCGATTAGGGTTCGCCGCACGGCCATAAATATAACCAGCCGGAAAACTGCCGTCGGTATTGCGTTCAAACGTGGTGGAAAGGGTAATGGGTTGTATTACGGCTCCGGTAGCTTCGTCTTTTTTATTACCGGCGTGTATGGCAATGGTTTCGAGTTTCATTAAGAAAAAGAATAAAATTGTCGGTAAAATTAAAGATTACAATCATATTTCAGCAAAATGCTTTTTTTAGTTCGGTATCATTTCTTAGCACTTAGGGCTTTTTGTTTATTAAAGTGTAGCGTTGTAGCGCAGGCTACACAGCTACACCTGCTACAAACGCTACAATGGCAAAATGCTGTCAGTAAATATTAATCCGATTAGGCATAGTGCAGTAAGTTTATTTGTTTTTAATGTTTAAACACCTATTGCAGATATTACACCTCAATTACATTAACATTTGTTACTTTTGCCGAAAGTATTTTTGATGGAAGCCGAACGCAATTTACAACTACTGCTGCAGGATGAGGCTTTACCCGCTGATCTGAAACACATTGCAGAAAAAGTGCTCAATAGCGAACGTGTTACCTTTGACGAAGGGGTGCTGCTGTTTGAGAAGGGCGAGCTGGGTTACCTGGGTGTGCTCGCTAATTATATCCGCGAAAAAAAACACGGCGATAAAACCTATTTTAACCGTAATTTCCATATCGAACCAACCAACCTTTGCGTGTACGACTGCAAGTTCTGCTCGTATTCAAGGCTGATCAAACAGCGATCTGAAGGGTGGGAATATACTATGGAAGATATGCTGGATATTGTGAAAAAATATGACAATGAGCCGGTTACCGAAGTGCATATTGTAGGCGGTGTATTGCCGCAGTATGATGTGCCTTTTTATACCGAACTTTTCAGCCGTATCAAAGCGCATCGTCCTGAATTACATGTAAAGGCTTTAACGCCTGTTGAATATCACTACATTTTTAAAAAAGCCAAAATAGATTACGCTACCGGCATGAAAATGATGATGGACGCAGGCCTGGAATCGATCCCCGGCGGCGGCGCGGAGATATTCCACCCCGAAATACGCGACCAGATATCAAAAGATAAATGTACTGCCGACCA
>JBQCIS010000419.1:0-13939 GCA_051953515.1 Mucilaginibacter sp. | reverse complement strand
AACACCTTATTTTCTCTCCAACTATTTACATATTGATTTGCTGTTGATGGCTAAGGTGATAGTCGCATCCATCGCTTTTGGCTTGGCAAGCTATCTGTTTGCTATGATGGCGCATGAGATCAAGGCTGTGTTTCTGAAAGTGTTCACCATAAAATGGCTGATACCGGTTGTAGGCGGATTGATTATTATCGGGCTTATTTATCTCAACGGTAAACAGGATTATTTGAGTTTAGGTGTCGATGCGCAATACCCCGGTGCGGTAACCATACCATCGGCCTTCCAGGCAGGTGGCGCAGATACCTGGAGTTGGTTGTGGAAAACCATTTATACCACATTAACTTTAGCAACAGGGTTTAAAGGGGGCGAAGTAACACCGTTATTTTATATCGGCGCTACATTGGGCAATACCTTGTCTGCGTTGCTAAATGCGCCTGTGAGTCTTTTTGCGGCTATCGGGTTTATTGCGGTATTTGCAGGTGCAACCAATACGCCGCTGGCCTGTACGTTTATGGGGATTGAGCTTTTTGGTGCTGAATATGCCCTGTTTTTCCTTATCGCCTGTTTTACGGCATATTTGTTTAGCGGTAATTCCGGAATTTATTCTTCTCAACGCATAGCCGTTCCAAAAATATTCGGCAGCTACTTTACCAGCGAGCGTTCGCTGGCCGAAGCCAATGCACGCCGTGGGTATTTTTATCGCAAACTGAATAAGTACAGACCCGGAAAGAAATAATTAGTACAAGATATGCCGCTAATGGCAAAAGTACTTTTGTGCATCTATAGCCTCTTTAGAGCCCAACGCTACGGCTTTGCCTAAATCTGCGCATCCTCCCGACTGATCGTCATGATATATCCTTGCAATACCGCGCCTTAAATAAATATCGGGATTTTGCGGATCGAGTTTAACTGCGGTGGCAAAATCCTGCATTCCGGCAGCAACTTCATCAAAATGGATCCTGGCATCTGCACGCCTGATGTACGTATTGGCATCTTTAGGGTTTATCCTGATGGCCTCATTAAAATCAGCATTCATGGCAGCTGTGTCACCAATCATTGCTTCAGCAAGGCCACGGTAGGCATATACCTTCAGGTTTTTGAGGTCGACAAACAAGGCAGAATTATAATCATCCACCGCACCCTGGAAGTTCTCCAGCCTCATCTTTACATTCGCCCTGTCGAAATAAGTTTCTGAGTTGTCTTCGTTTATTTTCAGCGCCTTATCAAAGTCACGTAATGCACCATTAAAATCCCTTATCTGGGCTTTTGTATTGCCACGGCTAGTATAAGCATCAAATGATGCGGTATCTATTTTAATGGCAGTATTATAGTCTAACATTGCTCCGCCTATATCGCCTGTACCGGCTTTTGCTTCGCCTCTTGTTACATAGTAACCGGCGTTACGTGGGTGCATAGCAATGGCCTTATTCATAATTTCAATAGCCTTTTTGTATTGATTAGCGGCCATTAACGCATTGCTTAGCTTGATATAAGCCTCCTGGTTCTTTGGGTTTATTTCAATGATCTTACTGTAATCATGTATGGCTTGCTGGTAATCGCTGGCTTTAAGATTAATATTGCCACGGTTCAGGTAAACAGAGCTGTTTAGCGGGTCGATATTTATTGCTTTCTGAAAATCGTCCATCGCTCCTGTATAATTATGCATCTCTATTTTTAGGTTGGCGCGGGCTACATACAGGTTGCCATCTTTAATGTCCGTTGAAACGGCGCTGTCAAAATCGGCAAGTGCACCGGTATAATCTTTCAGCTTAGCCTTAATCTTGCCGCGCACATAAAAAGAATAGCCATTTGACGGATCTAACCGTAAAGCGGTGTCAGCATCAGCCATTGCGGCGCCGTAATTTTTCATTCCGGCTTCCAGGTCGGCACGCGATTGATAGGCATCGGCCATTTTAGGGTCAATTTCTATCGCCTTGTTATAGTCATCCATTGCGGGCTGCTTATTATCCGCATTGCTCATTGCTTTCCCCCGGGCCAGATATCCCGAGGCATTATCCGGGGCGCTTTCAATTAATTTGTTAAAATAAGCGATGGCCTCATCTGTGTTGCCCACATTTAACAGCGTATTGCCCAGGTAGAGATACAGGTTTTCAATTTTTGGATTGAGCGCCATAGCCTTTTTATAATCGGCAATGGCACCATAGTATTCCCTTATTTTTGAGCGGCAATTTGCCCGGTAAAAATAAGCTTCTGCATTTTGCGGATTATATTTAAGCGCGATGTTATAATCCGCAATAGCGCCTTTATAATCGCCGATGTTTCCTTTCGAATTGGCCCGGTAGAAATATAGCTCGTCGTTATCAGGTTTTAATCTGGCTGATCTGTCATAATCTATTATAGCGCCTTTATCATCGTGCAGGTTTGCTTTTGCAATGCCACGGTACTCATAAAGTTCGGGGTTATTGGGGGCCAGTTGTATGGCATGCGTAAAGTCGGCAATTGCACCGCTGGCGTCGCCGCTGTTGCTTTTGGCATTTGCCCGGTAATGATATATGTCGATGTTGCCGGGGTTTTGTTGTATGGCCCTGTTAAAATCGGCTATGGCATCGCTGTAGTTTTTCAGACTGGCATATGCATTGGCCCTGTAAAAATATGCGTTGGGATAGCTGGGATTGATGCTGAGCACCTGTGTGAAGTCTTTTACTGCCGCCTCGTTATTATGAAGGTTACTATACGCATTAGCCCTGCAGAAATAAGCTGTTGCATCCTTATCGTTAATAGCAATGGCTTTATTAAAATCAGCTATTGCGCCTTCATAATCCTTGCGTCCGGCCTTTTGATTTCCACTCTTCAGAAAAGCCTGCTCAGATTGGGCAAAGGCAAGAAAGGGGAAAAGAAGGAATATGAATAAGGTTCTTTTCATAATATCTATCTCTCAAATATACTAACATGGTAAGGAGTTAAGATATTTTCGGATTAAAAAAGGGCTTTTGCGAACTGTAAATTAAGCTTTATACTTATTAAGTAAATCAAAGGTTACAAAGTGTGCCTTACAAACCGGAAACAGGCAAACTGATGTAAAAGGTTGTCCCTTTGCCAACAATGCTTTCAAACCATATTCTGCCATTATGGTTTTCCATTATCTGCTGACAGATAGAAAGGCCTAAGCCAAAAGATTTCTCACCGGCCGTACCTGGGCGCTTGGCGTTGGTGAAGATATTGAATACCTCGTTTTTGATATTGTCGGGTATACCTATGCCGCTGTCGCTTACCGATATTTTTACTTCATCACTGCCGTTCATCACCTTAACCCGGATATCCGCATTGTTGGGACTGAACTTAATAGCATTACTGATGAGGTTACTGATAACGCGCCATATTTTTTCCTGGCTGATGACCAGTTTTTGCGGGTGATCGAGCAGTTCGGTAATAATATGCTGGTCTTTTTCGGCGGCTTTAAAGCTCAAAATCTCAACGCTGTTATTTACCAGCGAGTTGATCTCTACAGGTTCCAGATCCAAGCCGGATGATGTTAGGTTGGTTGCCTCCAGTATTTCATTGATTAGTTCAAGCGAATTGTTTGAGGTATCGCTCACCAGTTTTAATAACGATTTCTGTTCATCCGTAAAATCATCATCGAGCATGGCATTGGTAAGCGACACAATACCGCCGATAGGGTTGCGCAGATCGTGCGCTACAGTACGCAATATGCGGTCTTTTTCCTGGCTGTTTAGTTCAAGCTCACTCAATGTTGTTTCAAGCTCGGTTTTTTGCCGGTTGATCTGTTTATTGAGCGCGCTCACCGTCACCACATCATTGCGCGAGCGTTTCCAGTTGCGGTAGACAAGAAAGATAATGATCACGGCCATGGAAACGCCTGCTACTGCAAGGTAGAGGTATATTTCCTGTATTTTGTTATTGTCGCGCAGTGTTTCTATTTGGGCCTGTTTATCATAATTGGCCAATTGCTGATTTACATCCGTTTCTTTCAGCGAAATGGTTTGCTGTAACAGCGAATCCTTTAACGAACTGTACTGAGTGAAATATTTGTAGGCGCTGGCATAATCATTCTTTCGTGAATAATAAATGCCCATTAGCTTGTTCCAGCTGGTTTGCGCTTCGATATTTTTTACCGTATCAAACTGGTTGCTCACATTATTCATCAGGTTTATGAACTCGTCATCCTGATGACGGTCCAGGTATAATTGGCCGAGGTTTATTTCTACCAGTTCGGCATTGGAATTGTCGTTATACCTGCGCAGGTTTATATCGATACTTTTTTTGAACTGGTCTGCAGCCAGATCATATTTTTTCTGTTGATAATAGATCAGGCCCAGATCGCCATAAGTTACCGCGCGTGCGGCATCAAGCAAATTGCCCAGGTTTTTAAAGCGGTCGTTATTTTTATCAATGTAGGCAAGGGTTTTATTAAAATAAACTACCGCACTATCAAGATTGCCGTCTTGCTGATAGCTTTCGCCAATGTCGTTCAGCAATTCCTGGCGTTGATAAAATGACCTGAAACCGTTATGGTAGGCAAAACTCTGGCGATAGCTTTCTTTAAAATAATGAGCCGCCATTTTGTACGACGCTTGCTTGAACATTACCATACCCATACGATAAGTGTATTCTGCAAGCACAGAGTTATCGAAGTAATTTTTTCCTATGAAATAACCCTGGTAGAAACATTTGTAAGCATTACTATATTGCCGTAAGTCGAAATAAGCATCACCTTTAGCAAAATTCGATTCGGCAAAGTTGGATAAGTATGACTTTTCATTAATCCCTTTTAAGGAAAGATTGAACATACTGTCTGCGTAAAGAAGTTCTTCCTTCGGATTTTTCTTTGCCTTTCGCGCATACATAAAATGAAATCCATAATACCTAAAGCGATCGTTTATAGTGGGATCTTTTAGCGTATTAAAAGCGGAGTCGAGATACTTAGCCGCATAATCAAATCTCTTTTCGTCATTCAGCTTGTTTACCTCGTTAAAAATATCCCTGAACTCATCAGAGTATTCCTGGTCTTTGTAGGTGTGTTTTTTGGTTTTGTTGCAGGAAAACAGAAATGTAAATGCAAACAAAGCCACAGAAAACCATATTGTGGTTTTCCACGACGCAGATGAACGTGCCTTGCCAGCGTAATTAGGGTGCATTTACTTAATAAGTAATGGACAAATATAGCTTTTTTTGAATGAATTTACACCTAATAGGAATGCGATATTTCTTATAAGTAAAAAATATTGCCTATTTAAAGGCTTCCTCTCCGGTAATATCCAATCCTGTTATCAGTAAATGGATATCATGTGTCCCTTCATACGTAATTACCGACTCAAGGTTCATAGAATGTCGCATTATTGGGTATTCTCCGGTAATGCCCATGCCGCCGAGTATTTGCCGGGCTTCGCGGGCTATGGTAATGGCAGTTTCCACACTGTTCCGTTTTGCCATTGATATCTGCGCTGCTGTCGCCCTGTTTTCGTTCTTCAACGTTCCTAATCGCCATACCAGCAGTTGGCCCTTTGTTATTTCAGTGATCATTTCGGCCAGCTTCTTTTGCTGCAACTGGAAAGCGGCTATCGGCTTTCCAAATTGCTTGCGCTCCTTAGCATAGCGCAGGGCGGTATCATAACAATCCATTGCTGCGCCCAAGGCACCCCAGGCAATACCATAACGAGCCTGGTTAAGGCAACCCAGAGGGCCTTTCAGCCCTGAAGCGTTTGGTAGCAGGTTTTCTTTAGGCACTTTTACGTTATCGAATACAAGCTCGCCGGTTGCAGATGCACGCAACGACCATTTATTATGCGTTTCCGGTGTGGTGAAACCTTCCATGCCGCGTTCAACTATTAATCCGCGTATTTTTCCTTGCTCATCTTTCGCCCATACAACAGCAATATCGGCAAACGGCGCGTTGGAGATCCACATTTTGGCGCCGTTGAGTATATAATGATCGCCGGCATCTTTAAAATTGGTGGTCATGCCGCCGGGGTTTGAACCGTGATCTGGCTCAGTCAAACCAAAACAGCCGATCAGTTCACCAGATGCCAGCTTTGGCAAAAATTTGTGTTTTTGCTCTTCCGAACCATAAGCATAGATAGGGTACATTACCAATGACCCTTGTACCGACGCGGTTGAACGTATACCGGAATCACCGCGTTCAATTTCCTGCATAATGATACCATACGACATATAGTCCAGTCCCGCGCCGCCATATTCAACAGGCACGGTTGGACCGAATGCGCCTATTTCGGCAAGGCCTTTTAATAAATGTTTAGGAAATTCGGCACGTTGGGCATATTCTTCTATAATGGGACTTACTTCGCGCTTTACCCAATCGCGCACGGTTGAGCGTATAAGTTTGTGTTCGTCGGTCAATAATTCGTCCAGCAGGTAGTAATCCGGCGATTCGTAGAGATCGGTCTTTGCCATGGTTTAATAATTTGGTCAGGGGCAAAGATATTGGTTTTTATACACAAGAGTTGTGGTATTGATTAGTATCGAATGCTTTTAACTGATTTTTAGAGTAGCAGTATAAAATTTCTGTATGTTGCTATATATAACGGCGCCACCGCCTTCTACCCATTTAGTGCTTATACGAACGAGGTCCCCGTTATTTAATTCAAACAGGAAATAGGTGTAGCTAAGTGTTCCGTATTTGTCAATTTTTTTAATTTCTCTCCAATAGAGCATTGTGTCAGAAACGAAAGAAACCATTTTTTCATCATCAAGTAATAGCGCGGGTTTCCGCTTAAGCATTGGTAAGAAATAATTCACCGCAAAAAAGCGTGCAATACCAAAGATAACGATAGATATTAGAATGAAAATAAGCCATTGAACGGGGTCATTCAATGAGAAGGCAGTAATTAATAAAACTATTATTGCAACCGAAATGACCATAGCAGTAGGTATTATGTAAGAAGTATTGTAGCCAAAAGTTATGGTTTTCATAATACTATCAAACTTATCATAATATCATCTAACTTTGGTTTTATGGTTGAAATAAATTTAAAGGACGCCGAGTTTTTTGCTCATCATGGTTATTACCCCGAAGAGCAGGTTTTGGGTACAAGATTTATAGTTGATATTTCAGTACGCTTTGCGCCGCAGGGTAACCTGGGCGAAGATGAAATAGGCAACACGGTTAACTATGAACAGCTATACAACATTGTGAGCGATGAAATGAAGGTGACGCGGAAATTGATTGAAACAGTGGCGCAATCCATTTATGATAAAATAAAAAGCGAATTTCCATTCATATCAACAATCAGGGTTTGTCTTAAAAAGATGGCCCCGCCGTTGAAGGGCAAGGTTGGTCACTCAAGCGTGATAGTGAGTAGTGAATAGCGTGCAATTATGACCACCGGAATTCATTTCCCTTCATTCGCTACTTACCAATCATCACATGTCTTATAATAAAATCACCGCTGAAGTACTTGCAAAGATCACTGCTATAGTTGGCGACGACGGTATTATTGCCGACAAAGCCGAGCTGGAAAAATACAGTCATGACGAAACGGAGGATTTGAGTTATTATCCTGAAGTAGCAGTAAAACCACACACTCCTCAAGAAATAGCTCAGCTACTAAAACTCTGCAATGAATACCACATTCCGGTTACACCAAGGGGAGGGGGCACGGGTTTAACAGGTGGTGCGTTGGCCGTTTGGGGCGGCTTGCTGATCTCGATGGAGCGCTTTAACAGGATCATTTCGATTGATGAGCAAAGTATGCAGGCTACTGTTGAACCGGGTGTAATTACCGAAGTTTTTATGAATGCGGTTGCTCAAAAAGGCATGTTTTATCCTATCGATCCCTCCAGTAAGGGAAGCTGTTTTTTAGGGGGAAATGTTGCAAACGGTTCGGGCGGGCCGCGGGTGGTTAAGTACGGCACTATAAGGGAGTATATTCTTAATCTGGAAGTTGTTTTGCCTTCGGGCGATATTGTTTGGACAACTTCCAATACGCTGAAGTTTGCATCTGGCTATAACCTTACCCAGTTAATGATCGGCTCGGAAGGTACGCTGGGTATCGTTACTAAAATCGTTGCTAAACTTATTCCGCTGCCAAAAATGAATGTATTGATGCTGGCTTCATTCGGTTCTAATGAGGACGCCTGTGCAGCCGTATCGGCTATATTCAGGGCGGGTATTGTACCGTCTGCTTTGGAGTTTATGGAACGGAATTGTATTGTATGGGTGAAGAATTACAGCAATATAAATTTCGACCTGAAGGATAATGACGAGGCGTTTTTATTAATAGAAGTGGATGGGAGTGACCAGGAAGTGATTTTCGGGCAATGCGAAAAGATCAATACTGTTTTAGAGGATTTTGGATGCAAAGACACCTTGTTTGCGGATACCGCCTCGCAAAAAGCTGAATTATGGAAGATACGCCGAACCATTGGCGAATCGGTAAAGCAGCATGGCGCTTATAAAAAGGAAGATACCGTTGTGCCGCGTGCAGCATTACCCCAACTGGTAAAAGGCGTGAAGGAAACCGGTGCAAAATACGGCTTTGAATCGGTTTGCTTTGGTCATGCCGGCGACGGTAATATGCACATCAACATTATAAAAGGCAACATGAGCGATGCCGACTGGAATGCCAAACTCAATGATGCCATAGCAGAGATATTTGAGCTGACGGTGGCATTAGGCGGCACTATCTCCGGCGAACATGGCATCGGCCTGGTGCAAAAAGATTTTTTACCGATCAGGTATAACAACGTGCATATTGAAATACTTCGCGGCATTAAAAAAGTGTTCGATAAGAACAATATTCTTAATCCAGGCAAAATATTCTGATGTGCGATGATCCTGCGTCATCGCAAAAGCGTGACGGGGCCCGATAATACCTGATTGTTCATGTTGAGATGTATCACATAATAGTATACCCCTACAGGTAATGGCTTGCCATTATAGGTGCCATCCCACGCTACGGGATAGCCAATGGAATGGAATATAGGCTGCCCATACCGGGTGAAGATATCAACCGTGGCGTTTACATAAGCAATCAGCCCGGTTATGTTCCATGTATCGTTAATGCCATCGCCGTTCGGTGTAAATGCATTATCTATCTTAATAGTAGGCGAAACATCTACATAAACCGTATCAGAGCTTACACAGCCGCGTTTGTCAGTTACCGTCAGAGTGTAGGTGCGGTTTACGTCGCCCGTAACAGTTGGGTTCTTCAGGGTGTCGTTATTTATATCAACATTCGGCGACCATAGATATTTTACGCTGTCTTCGCTCACTGTCGGATTCAGGGTGATGGTATATCCCTTTAAAACATAGCGTATGCCGCCAGCATTCACTTTTGCGGGAGGTACAAAATGTATGGTCATGGTATCGGTTTGGGTATAACATTGGTTATTGCCGGTAAGCTGCAATACCAGTCGCACAGATCCCGCACTTACATCAGCTGCGCTTGGTGCATAGCTTGTGCTGAGCGAGTATTGGTTTGTAAAGCCTCCTGAACCCATTGTACCCCACTTTACACCAGTGCCTGGCGCAAAATCTTTGCCACTTACCGGCACACTGGCAACTTGCGAACATACAGCAGTATCAGGTCCTGCGCTAACACCCGGCAAAGGCCCGTATTTTACCACCATACTTGATGAAGAAGGGCAATTATCTTTACTGGTTGATGTTAAAGTTAATACGATAGAGTCTTGTTGTACATCCTGAGCCGACGACGTGTAGGTAGCTGTTAAATCGGTATTTGACGGAGAGAATGTACCGTTACCACTGCTCGTCCAGATACCTGTTGTTGTTCCACCGGTTACGCTGCCTTGTAAATGAACAACAGGGTCAAATTTACAAACTCTTTGATTAGGGCCTGCATTTGCTACAGCCGGAGGGTCAACCTGTACAGTAGTAGTGGCGGGCTGGCTTTGGCAGCCTCCAATTACAGTAGCTAATGAATAGGTGCCCGAATTGGCAGTAGTAGCATTCGGAATATCTAACTCAGGAGCGGTGGTGGTAACTGTTGTTCCATCGGGTTTTGTCCACAGATAGGTTGCATTGGAAACAGCAATAGTGGATATTGATATGGTAGCGCCTGTACACACGGGTGTGTTGCTGTTGGCAGCAGGAATAGGTATAGATGGGCTTACAACCACCTTGTAAGTAAAAGGCGTACCCGTGCAGCCATTTGCCATTGGCGTAATTACATAAGCCACCTGTTTAGGAGAGGAGCTTGTATTAACAAGTTTCTCGGTAATGGTTGACGATGTTTGATTGCTCACCGCAGGGTTGCTGATATAGGGTACCGCTGCACGGCTCCAGGTAAAAGTGGCGGTAGGAATATTTGAGGTAATGGTATAGTTCTGTGGCGTGTTGCTGCATGCTGCGCCAAGTGCCGCGCTGGTAACGGTAGCCATTGGGTTAACAGTAACCATATAGTTAAATGGCGCGCCGCTGCAGCTATCTATCCGATAGTTGAAAGAGTAGGTTACCTTAACAGGCGAATTGGTTGTATTGTTCAATACCTCCTGTATATTGGCTACGGATTGTCCCGAAACAGCCGCGTTGCTTATACCCGGTACTGCTGCACGGCTCCATGAAAATATAGTTGATGGGGCGTTGAATTTAATAGTGTAATTAACTGGCGTTTGGTCGCATACCGTAGCGCTATCGGCACTGGTAACGTACGGGGTAGGATAAACGGTTACTACATATTTAAAAACAGGCCCGGTACAGCTTCCTTCGGCCGGTGTAATCATGTAAGTAACATTCACGGCATTAGTAGTGGTATTAATTAAAGTATCATTAATAACGGGTGACGTTTGGCCACTCACGGCGGGATTGGATATGCCGGTAACTTTTGCCCGGCTCCAGGTATAAGTTGCCGATGGCTGATTGGATGTTATGGTATAATTTAACGGAGTACCGCTACAAACAACACCAGAGGCTGCACTATTAATAACCGGCATAGGGTTAACGGTTACATTAACTTTTGTGCGGGTGGTGTTGCAACTATTAACCGCTTGCACATAATAGCTGTTACTGTAATTCAGCCCGTTTATAGTATAAGTGTTGTTGAATGAAATCCGATTACCCCCCGTAGGTGAATCATACCATAGATAGTTCCCGGCAGGGCCGCTTGCTGTAAGTGTGGTTGAGCTTCCCTGGCATATCACGGTATCGCCGCTTATTGTAGGTGCAGCGGTTGGCGAAACTACGGTTACAGTAACTGCCGTGCGGTTGCTGGTAACGCCGTTAATAGTAGTCGCCACATAATAAGTAGTATTAGCTGTTAACGCTGGGGTATTAAATGTTTGTCCGGTATGTATCGAGGTCCCATTTGTTGCGGTAGTATACCAACGGTACGTGCCACCTGGCGCTGTAGCCACAAGATAGGCACTGTCGCCGGCACATATAGTAACACCCGCCGCCGTTGGAGCGTTAGGCTGTGCACGATATGTAATAGTAACCGATGCCGATTTAGGGCCGCAGGGAGCTGCCGGGTTAGCTGATGTAAGAGTAAGTACCGCCTTTGTTTCTCCCGGCCCTGGTGTATAAACAGCTTTCAGATCGGATTTGTTGGAAAACGTACCCGTACCCCCCGACCATGTACCGGTTGTAGCGCCTCCGCTTACGCTGCCGTCTAACTGCACCGGACTTCCGGCAGCCGCAACTACGTCAGGACCTGCATCTACAGAAACGCTTGGATTAATGGTAACAGTTGCCGTATTTGTACTTGAGCCGCATGTGCTTGAACTGATAGAGTTGGTAACGGTGTAAGTTCCGGGCTTACTTCTTGCAAGATCAATCTGCCCTGTGCTGGTATTTACAAAAACCAGGCCCGCCGGGGTAGCTGTAAATGATCCGGCTGTAGAACTTGAGCCAAAAACAGGATACGGGTCTGTACCACCCTGGCAAAATGGCGAGTTATAAGAAAGACTTGATTTGAAGCTGGTAACAATTGACACATCAGCGCTGGTAGTCCCCGGGCATGGGGCATTATTGGTGAAGCTTACCTTGTAAGTCCCCGGCGTACTGGCAGATATATTTATTTCGCCCGTTGTGGTACTTACAAACACCAATCCGGCAGGTGTCGCGCTAAATGTGCCGCCTGCGGGGTTATTAATAACCGGGGTGGTGTTCCCTTCAGAAACGCAATACGTGCCTGAAGAATACTGAAACTCCGGATGGGTGCCATCAATCAAAGATACTTTAACGGGCGTACGGCCACTTGTACAACTCCCATTTGTACTTCCTGCATAATAGGTTACCGTGTCAGTTATTGGCCCGGTGGTGTAGCTGCTTCCTTTTGCAATAAATGTGCCCGATCTGTTAAACCACATAATTGTGTCGCTTGGTGCTCCTGGAGTTGCGGTGAGCGTTGCCGGCGTTCCGGGGCAAACGGTTACATTGCTGGCCGTTGGCGTTGTGGGATTAGGGTTAACCGTAACGGTAGCCGCTGTCATCGGGCTTTTACAACCTGTTGATGATGTGGTTTGTACATAATAAGTTGTTGTAGAAGAGAGTGGCGGGGTAGCATAAATCTGCGCGGTAGATAACAAAGTGCCGCCAGACGGTGCATCATACCATGCGTAAATGTTATCGGCGCTTTTTGCTGTAAGGGTAGTACCATTACCTGCACAAATGGTTGGACTATTAACGGTTGGCGCCGGATCGGCAGGCTCAACCGTAACGTTTATAGTTGTACGCGGGCTTACGCATCCATTCAATGTGTATTGAACATAATAGGTTGTAGAAGTTGTTAGGGCCGGAGTGGTATAAGAGGTATCTGTTGCAGGCAATAGTGTTCCATTGGAATCGTACCACTGATAAGTTCCGCCAAGATACCTTGTAGTTAATGTTGCGCTGCTGCCATAACATATAATAGCGCCCGATGCCGATGGTGCAGACAATTGTGGTTTTACTGTTACGTTTATTTGTACACGGTCTGAAGAGCAGCTTCCATTAACACTTTGTACATAATAGGTAGTTGAATTAGTTAAGGCAGGTGTGGTGTATGTTGGTCCGGTAAAAAATGGCGTGCCATTAACCGGGGCATTATACCACTGGTAGGTGTTTGAAGGATCTGTACCCGCCGTTAGCACAGCTTTGCCGCCGTAACAAATGCTGTCGGTTTGTGCTGTCGGGGAGGTTGGCGGCGGATTAACCGTTACCGTTACCGGTACGCGGCCGCTCGTACAGGTGCGTAATGAGGTTTGCACATAATAGGTTGTTGTAGCCGTTAAAGGGGGGGTAGTATAATCGGGGCTTGATATGAGTGACGTGCCGCCGCTGGGTACATTAAACCAGTCAAATGTTATATTTTGCCCTGTGTTTGCTGCCGAAGCATGTAGCTGGGCCGTATTGCCTGAGCATATCGTTACGTTTGATGCTGTTGGGGTTGGCGGTGCGGGTGTAACCCTGGCACTGACCGGTGTGGGCGCACTTGCGCATCCGTTTATAGTAACTACAACATAATAGGTTCTGCTTGAAGTTAAAACAGGGGTGGTATATGATGAATCTGTACCCACTACATTGCCGTTTGAAGGGGCATCATACCATGTATAACTGGTGCCACCGCTGGCAATTAATATTGCTGCATTTCCCTGGCAAACGGTATCATCTTTTACAACAGGATTAGCGGGTAAAGATACATAAACGGGTGTACGCGTACTGGTACAACCGCCGATAGTAGTTTGTACATATAATACGGTGTTGGAAGTAACAGGTTGCGGGGTAGTATAAGTAGCGCCGCTTCCCAGGAAATTACCTCCCGTTTGCGCGTCATACCACTGATAATTTCCTCCGGGGGCGGTAGCGGTAACGGTGGCCTGAGTATTCGGGCATACTATAACATTACTTGCTGTAGGAGGCGACGGAGCAGACGTTGCAGTAACCGTTATACTCTGCTGCACGGGCTGGCAGCCGGATGATTTATCGGATACCGTAACGGTATAGGTAGCGCCTTTATTTACACTGATAGAAGCAGTGGTTTCTCCTGTACTCCATGCATAGCTATAG
>JBQCIS010000418.1:0-13269 GCA_051953515.1 Mucilaginibacter sp. | reverse complement strand
AAATTATTACTGGTGATGAAATTGACCACCCTGCTCATGACTATAGCGCTCCTTACCGCCAGCGCCGCCGGGTATAGCCAGATTACCCTGAGGGAAAGGAACGTGCCGTTGGAAAAGGTGCTGAGCGATATTGAAAAGCAGACCAAATATGTATTCCTGTATGATGCGGGTGACCTCAAGGCCGCGCCTATAACAGTTGAGGTGAATAATGTAACGCTGGACGAGGCTTTGAAACAATGCCTGGCGGGATTAAATGTGGAATATACAGTGGAAGAAAATAATGTGCTGCTGCGTGCCAAAGCGCTGAGTGTTACCGCGCGGGTAAAAGCAAAAGAGGCGGATGTGATCGATGTGAAAGGAACGGTAACAGATGAAGGCGGTTTGCCGTTGCCGGGCGCGACGGTCAGGGTGAAGGGCGGGAATAATGTGACAACAACAGACCCCAAAGGGAATTTTGTTTTGCATGGGGTTGATCCTAAGGCTTCACTGGTGATCTCTTTTATTGGTTATGAATCGCAAACGGTTACCGCGCAGGAGGATTTGGGAACCATTACGCTCAAACAGCAGCATTCCGCGCTGGATGAGGTAAAAGTGATCGCGTACGGCACGATAACAGAAAGATTGAATGTTGGAGATGTCACAACTGTTCGCGCCGCAGACCTCGAAAGGCAACCCGTCGCCAACCCGATTTTAGCTGTTGAAGGTCGTGTGCCGGGAATGTTTGTACAGCAATCCACCGGGATGCCAGGTGCGCAGACCCAAGTTCAGATACGAGGAAGAAATAGTATCAGCAATGGCTTGCTCCCCTTATATATTGTAGACGGTGTGCCATACAATAATACAACCTTGTTCGGTGGAAGCAATGCATATGTATACGGCAACTCTTCAGGTGACCCATTAAGCTTTTTGGATATTCACGATATTGAATCGATCAGCGTTTTGAAAGACGCCGACGCAACCGCTATTTACGGTTCAAGAGGAGCTAATGGCGTAATTATCATTACGACAAAAAAAGGCCACATCGGCAAAAGGCAATTCGATGTGAATTTACAGGATGGTTTTTCCCAGGTTCCTCGTGAAATGCCTTTGCTCAACACGCAACAATATCTGCAAATCAGGAACGAGGCTTTCGCAAATGATAAGTTAACCCCGAATGCGACGGCCGACTACGATTTAACCCTGTGGGATACGAGTCGATATACCGACTGGCAAAAAGTATTGATCGGGGGAACCGCGCGTTATCAGGACATGGAAGGAACGCTATCTGGTGGTGATTCGACAACACAATATTTAGCAGGGATTGGTGTCAACCGCCAAACATCTGTCTTTCCTGGTAATTACAGTGATAGAAAAGGCTCTTTTCATATTCGGTTGGATAATACATCACCCAATAAGAAATTGATGATCAATTTATCGGTGAGTTTTTTGCTGGATAATAATAACTTACCATCGGAGGACTTGACTAATGCAGCACTTACCTTGCCACCAAATGCTCCTCCATTGTATTCCAGTGGATCTATAAATTGGGCACCTAATGCACAGGGCGTGTCTTCATGGCCGGACCGAGAAAATCCAGTTGCTTATACGTTAGACAGATTTGTAATAAAGACTTCTAACTTGATTACCAGCGCGGTCATATCATATGATCTTTTTCCCGGCTTAAAAATTAAGGCTGACTTTGGGTATAACAATATGAGAAATGATGGTTTTTCGGACGTGCCATTTAGTGCATTAGATCCTTCCCTTTGGATCACTACTCAACGACGCAGCCAATTTACAACCAACAACAGCCAAAATTGGAATATAGAACCTCAAATTCTGTATAATAGAAAATTCGGCAATCATAAATTTTCCATCCTAATCGGCAATACCACTCAGCAGAACAGCTTAGTCGGCCAAATTGTAAATGCAGCAGGTTTTGGTAATGACCAGGAATTAGAAAATATTGCTGCCGCTACATCTATTACAACTCCTTCAATACCGGTTAATTCAGTTTATCGTTACAGTTCACTTTTTGGCCGTTTTAATTATAGTTTTCTGGACAAATACCTTTTTGACTTTAATTTCAGGCGCGATGGCAGCAGCAGCTTTGGACCGGCAAATCGGTTTGCAAACTTCTATTCTGTTGGCGGGGCATGGATTTTCTCAGAGGAAAGCTTTGTAAAAGGCAAGCTCCCATTTCTGAGTTTTGGGAAAATACGGACAAGTTATGGCAGCACCGGCAACGATCAAATAGGAAGCTATCGGTATCTTGACCAGTATGCAAATATTACTGGGGTTGGAGTTCCTTACCAAGGCGCGACAGGCCTTTATCCGACATCCGTCTATTCTCCTAACTTGCAATGGGAAGTAACCAAAAAACTGGAGGGGGGGTTAGAAATAGGAATTCTGAAAGACCGGATATTATTAAATGCGAATTACTACATCAACAAGTCTTCTAATCAACTGATACCTTATGCGATTGCCTCGATTGCGGGATTTACTTCGGAACTAAGAAACGTTCCAGCCTTGGTTGAAAACAGGGGCGTTGAATTGGAACTGACTACAATCAACTTATCCGCCAGAAATTTCAGATGGTCCAGCAGTTTTAATTACACCACCTCTGCTAATAAATTATTTTCAGCAAAGGGTTTGAGCCCGGCTTTGGAGCAATTCATCGGCTATAAGCTCAATTCCGTGTTCGTGTACAAATACCTCGATGTGAATCCAATTACCGGTGTATATGAGTTTGCTGATAGCCATGGAGTTCCAACAAGTACGCCTAATCCTTCAACGGACATGAAAGCGAATATTAATTTAGACCCTCAGTTTTACGGCGGGCTTCAAAACACGATAACTTATAAAAAATTCAGTATTGATTTCTTTTTTCAGTTTGTAAAACAACAGGGACAGCAATATCTATATTTTTTACCGCCCGGAACATTCTCACAGCAACCTGAGACTATATTGAACAGGTGGCAGGCCCCCGGGGACGTTACAAATATTCCCCGTCTAAGCACGACTGTAGCGTCCGCTCAACAATTTGTCAATTTCGAGCAAAGCAGCTTAGCATATGGCGACGCATCATACATCCGGTTACAGAATGCATCGTTATCATGGCAGCTTCCCGATATATTAATAAAGCGTATCGGATTCAAAGACTGCAGGTTGGTTTTTTTAGGACAGAACTTATGGACCATTACCGGGTACAAGGGGCTTGATCCTGAGACAAGAAGTATAAATTCTCTGCCGGTTTTGAGAACCATCACAGCCGGAATTAAAGCAACACTATAATTGGGGAGATGGCAACAATAAAAGAAATAAAAAATAAAAATTGGGGTTGCGTGCAACGAAGTTGGAGTTTCAACCTGATTTTATTGCTCGTGATTGGAAGCAGTAGCTGTAAAAAGTATTTGGACGTACCCGCGCCGGTCACAACTTTAAGCAGCGACAACGTATATACGAACGATGCCAGTGCTGCCGCAGTACTTACGGGCATATATACTACTATGGCCGGGAGCACGCCAACGAATGGCACAACGGTAAATGCCATACCACTAATCACCGGCTTATCGTCGGATGAATTGGTACTTTTTGGAGGGAATGGAAATGCCAACGCAACACTCGCGCAATTTTACGAAAACAAACTGTCGCCTGGCACCACTACTTCATCAATGCAATCGTTGTGGAGTATCAATTATTCGTACATCTATATATGCAATATTGCTCTAGCACGCCTACAGGCATCTAACTCGCTGACACCGGCGGTTAAACAGCAGCTGATGGGCGAAGCCAGATTTTTACGCGCCTATTTTTATTTCGATCTCGTCAATCTGTATGGAGATGTTCCATTGGCAACAACAAGTGATGTGACCACAAATTCAACATTAAGCCGTTCGTCTCAAAATTTAGTTTACCAGCAGATTGTCAGTGATCTTATTTCGGCACAAAATCTCTTAAGCGACGGCTATTTAGCGGCAGATGCTAAAAGTATTACTGCCGAGCGTGTGAGGCCTAACAAATGGGTAGCTACTGCTTTGTTGGCACGCGTGTATTTATATAATAAAGATTGGACTGATGCAACTGTGCAGGCAACTGCCCTGATCAATCACAGTAGTGAATACAGCCTGGTGTCGCTAAATGACGTTTTTCTAAAAAATAGCAATGAGACAATATGGTCTTTACAACCGGTTAATACCGGTTGGAATACAGAAGATGCCAGGGTATTTATTTTACCGGCCAGCGGACCAACCAGTAATACCGCGCAAGGTGGTTACCCGGTCTACCTAAGCCAGCAACTGCTTAGCGCTTTTGAACAAAACGATCAACGATTTACCGCATGGGTTGGAAACGTATCTGTAAGCGGCACAACTTACTATTACCCGTTGAAATATAAAAGTGCTACACTCAATGCGCCGGTAACAGAATATACAGTAGAATTCAGGCTTGCGGAACAATTTTTAATTCGTGCAGAAGCGGAGGCAAATAACGGTGATCCAGCCGACGGAGTGAATGACCTTAATGTAATCAGATCGCGTGCGGGTCTTCCCCCTTATGACGCCGCTACTGATGCCGCTTCGCTAATAGCCGCTGTACAACACGAACGCCAAGTAGAATTATTTGCGGAAGGTCATCGTTGGCTCGATCTTAAACGCACATCGACGATAAATTCGGTGATGGCTAATGTTGCCCCCTCCAAGAATACGACATGGAACTCAGATGCACAGTTATACCCGCTCCCGGCTTATGACATTTTTGAGGACCCAAATCTTAAACAAAATCCGGGCTATTAAAAAAGGAGGCGCATGAGTAGTAAACGTTGAATTAATAAACGCCATCGGCCCACTCGACCGCAATTAACGAACGCATTTATTAACTAAAATCCAATAAGATGAAAAAAGTATTTTACTTATTACTCTTTTCCGCAGCCTTCATCATTGGTTGCAAAAAAGACAAACAGCTAACAGCGCCAACTTTAACAACTGTTAACGCATCAAACATAACTGCCAACGGAGCTACCCTGGGAGGTAATATTAGCAGCGATGGAAATTCCCCGGTAACCAAACGCGGTATATGCTGGGCGCTTACTACCAATCCGACAGTAGCGGACAGTATTACTTCTAACGGAACAGGTAACGGAACATTTTCCGCAACCTTATCAAACCTTTCCGCAAACGCAACCTATTACGTCAGAGCTTATGCGATCAATGGCGTTGGTACTGCCTATGGTAACCAAATTACGTTTACGACTGCCAAGGGCGCGCCGACTGTTGTTACGACTACCGCCGGTGCCGTAGATCCATCCAGTGCATCGGTGCAATCTGGAGGTAATGTTACCAATGATGGCGGCGCAAGCGTAACAGCTCGCGGTATCTGTTTTTCAACATCGCCGCATCCAACTTTATCTTCCTCTCTTACAACGGATGGGACAGGTACCGGAACTTTTACAAGTACATTAAAGCCTTTGTTGTCTTCCCAAACGTATTACTATCGGGCCTATGCTACCAACAGCTATGGCACCGCTTATGGAAATGAGCTCACGCTGACGACGAGTTCTACCAATACAGTAGTTGATGCTGATGGCAATGTATATTATACCGTAACAATCGGTACGCAGACCTGGATGGCATCAAATTTAAGGACGACGCATTATCAGAATGGCGATGCGATAACGAACGGTTTCACCAGCGGCAACTTTGGCACACTGACTGTTGGGGCATACACTTTTGCAAATGGAGACGCAACAACTGATGCAACTTACGGTAAGTACTATAATATTTATGCTGTAACCGACAGTAGAAATATCGCACCCAAAGGCTGGCATGTCGCTACAGATCAGGACTGGTATACACTTGAGTTTAACCAGGGGCTCACCAAAGCTGATACTTCGTCAAACCCGCAGGACATTGGCCTCAGGGGCACAATCGCAGATAAATTGTTGGTTGGAGGATCGTCTGGTCTTAATCTTCAGCTCGCCGGATATTTTTGTCCATCATGCGGTGATTATTCCGCATTCGGATCTTTGGGTATATACCTTACATCAACGATCCCACCCGGTGGCACTGACGTTTATTTCAGAGCTTTTGGTGCTGCGCCAGGTCAGATATACCGAGCTGATAACTACTATGGAGGTTCGGTTAGGTGTGTGAAAAATTAAAAAAAAAAATACAGGGCTTTCATCTTGAAAGCCCTGTTCATAAAATTATGAGAAAAGTAATAATTATCGCGATTCTGATTTTGTGCGGTTGGACGAGAAGTTATGCAACTGAAATGGTTAAACCCGATTCAACTGGCAATGGAATCCACTTTCAGACAGGGTTAAAATGGGCGGACCTATTAGCCAAAGCAAAAAGAGAACATAAGTTTATTTTTGTCGATTGTTATGCGACGTGGTGTGGGCCGTGTAAGCAAATGGAGCGGGATGTATATCCATTACAGGAAGTAGGGGCGGTTTACAATAAATTTGTATGTGTCAAATACCAGCTCGATTCGTCAAAACTTGACAATGAGGAAGTTAAGGCGGCTTATGCCGATGCAAAGGCAATCCGCATAAATTATCAGATTACCGCCTTTCCGACCTATTTATATTTGACAGAAGATGGATATCTGCTGGGGAGCCAAACCGGCGCGATGCCACCAGAGGATTTTATAAAGGTTGCTCAAAAAACGGCGTCGTTTGACAACAATTATTTAGGCTTACTAAAAACTTATAATGAAGGCCGTGCGACCGTAAAACAAATTGGCGAGTTAGCACAGTTGAGCCTGAATGCTAAGGACACTGTAAGAGCAAGAAAGTTGCTGACTTTATATTTAAGGGAGCTCAGGCCTAATCAAAAATTCACAAAGGAAAACATTTCATTATTGGCGGCCTTTACAAAAACAAGTAAGGATCCCGGATTTCAGTTTTTTCTTGGTAATGCATTATCAATCGACAATGTATTGAAGGAGAAGAGTTATGCTGAAGATATCCTGCATAATATTATTTTCCAGGAGCGAATTGTACCGTGGCTTAAGAAAGCAAAGGCCGACAAAAAAGTGCCTGTTTGGGCGAATTTCAAAAATCAAATACCCAAAGGCATTCGCGAACATTATATCGAAGAATGGGAAACCATGGCAAAAGTATCTTGGTACGGAAATCAAAAAAACTGGAATCTTTATGTTAAATATCTTATAATCTTCCACGAAAAATATCAAGATTTTTCAACTCCTGGGCATTGGACAGCATTTAACCTGAATAATGAAGCAATGGAAATCTTTACATATTCCAATGACCTTGTAGAGCTAAGAAAGGCGTTGGAATGGAGTAAACAAGCTGTTCTGTTAGACCCAGTCCCAAACTGGATGGACACCTATGCGAACATTCTATATAAACTCGGAGAGAAGGAACTTGCCATAAAGTGGGAGAAGTTTGTGGTAAAAAACGAGCCGGCATCGGAGTTTATATTGAATCTGCAAAAAATGCAATCAGGCCAACCGACCTGGACTTCAACCAATTGATCTCTTGACAGACTTTCTCGAATGAAAAATTGTATTTTATTTCTTCTGTTTTTTTTGACAATAAGGAATTGCTTTGCGCAGAGCGAACCCGTTGCTCTTTCTAAAAAAGTATTAAACGAAACGGCTTTCACGAACTGGGCTGATGTTAGCAGCCCGAAATTGAGTGGCAATGGCAAAATCATTGCTTATTCTGAAGGTATCCAATCAAAGCGAATTCTAATTATTAAAGCTGTAAATGATTCTTGGAAAGTAGAGTTTCCCGGTGGCTCAATGTATGATTTTATCGCCTTCGACGAGTTCTTATTCAAAAAAGGGAAAGACTCGTTAATGACAATGGATTTGAAGACAAGAAGAATGACTTTCTTGGAAAATGCCTCTAATTATATTTTACCGAAAAGCAAATCAGCGTGGATTGGAATCAAGAAGACTCATGGGGGCGATACGTTAATGTTATTGAATTGCAAAACCCTGAAGCGACTGCAATTCCCTAATGCAAAGGAGTTCAAATTTATCGGAGATAAGTTTGCCGCAGTATTCCAGCGTAATGGAATAGGATCAACCTGTGTCCAATGGGTTGATTTAAGCAACGGGGTTACTAAAGTCATTTTTGAAGATAATCATTGTGCAATTGCCCAATGCAGCGTTGACAATTCGCATGAAAGGCTGGCATTTCTTACAGAAGAAGATGTTAGCGGCAGTAGCTTATCAAAAATTTGGTATTATGAAGAAAAGTTGCAAAAAGCCAGTTGCTTGGTTGATGGTTCAAAAATTGCAACTAACGATAATCTTACAATTGATCCCGCCAGACTTGAGTTCAGCGACGACGGCAGCAGGGTGTTTTTCTACCTTCAGCATCATATGAAAGAAGTAACCCATGCTGTGGGTGATCAAACCGAAATCTGGCGATACACAGACTATTATCCGGGCGATTTAGAAAGGGGCATGTATAACGGTGAACGAGCAGCAGTTTTTGTCTCATACAACCTTAAGGATGATCACTTGACAGAATTTAAATTAACCAATGAAAATGTCATAGCTAAACATAAAGATTGGGCTTTAACAGCACAGGCTTTAGATCAGGTTGGCGAAGACTGTTATTGGAACCCTGCTGCGTATTTCAGCTACTATCTTTTATCGCTAAGTAATGGAAAGCGCTTAACAATTGCATCTAATTTTAGAAGAAGTGAAAATTTGAATCCAATCGTATTGTCCCCAACGGGTAAATGGGTTATCTATTTGGATAAAGAAAAAAAACAATTTTATAGTTACGAAACCAATACAGGACTTGTAAGGCCGATAACAGAAAAATGTGGTACGAATTGGATCGATCACACAGACGAGTATCCTGAACCGATGCGTACTGAAATTGGAGAATTACAATGGGGCCGCGACGACAATTCATTTTTAATAAGCGATGGACATGACATTTGGAGGATTGACCCCTCCAATAAATTATCACCAATAATGTTAACTAATCATTATGGAAGAGACCATCACATAAAGTTCGGGGTTTTCGCCCAGCAAAACCCTAAGGATGAAGGGTCGATATTTGTTACAGCCGTTGACAAAGACAACAAAGACCGTGGCTTTTTTAAAATAAATACCAATAAAGCTGACGACCCGCAGAAATGCGTATTGGGCCCTTACGTTTTCGGTGATTGGGCTGGTCACGGTGAAGAAAACCGACCACCGATTAAGTTGAATAATAAAGTATGGTTGGTTAAACGCTCCAGCGCGACCGAAGCGCCCAATTTCTTTTTGACAACAGACTTTGTGAAATTCACAAAGCTTACCGATGTGCAACCACAAAAAGATTGGAATTGGCTCACTACCGAATTAGTGAAGTGGACGACACCTGATGGAAAAACGTCAGATGGTATTCTTTATAAGCCCGAGAATTTCGATCCATCGAAAAAATATCCGATTATTTTCAACTACTATGAATCAAGATCGGATGAGTTGAATTTATTCATCGATCCGGCTCCCTCAATTGGCAATATGAACATTCCATGGTTTGTAAGCCGCGGCTATTTGGTTTATGTCCCGGACATACATTATAAAATAGGCGATCCTGGCATCAGCGCATTTGTAAGTGTTCAATCGGCAGCTCAACTATTGGCCAAACGACCGTATATAGATTCAACTAAAATGGCGCTTCAGGGACACAGCTTTGGCGGATATGAAACCAACTTTATCATCACTCACAGCCATTTATTCACGGCTGCATGTTCAGCATGCGGACTAAGCGATCTAACAGCCATGTTTGGGTCTGGAGTAAGAGGTGATTATCCGCTTTATTGGGCCGAGCAAGGCCAGGGCCGTCTCGGCGCAACCCCATGGGGAAACCCGGAAGCGTATATAAGGAACTCACCTATTTTCTACGTTGGGCAAATAAGCACTCCGTTGCTTATAATGGCTAACAGGAATGATAATGCGGTGCCTTTTGCGCAGGGGAGAGAACTATTTATTACGATGCGGCGGGCGCAGAAACCAGTTTGGCTGCTCCAATATAACGATGGCGATCATTTAATAGACGGAAAATCTGCCGAAGATTACAACGCACGAATGACACAGTTTTTCGATCATTTTTTAAAAAACAAACCATTACCAGACTGGATGTCCCCGGTCACTAATTGAAATTCAAACATTAATTTTTTTTAAAACCATTTTTATGAAAATCCAATTAAAACACTTTGTATTGATGCTATGCATAATGCTCATATCTATTGTTAAAAGTTATGCTCAACAAGGGAAATTTGAGGGTAACTGGCTCATCAATCAGACCAAAAGCTCATTTGGAATTGTGCCATTTTATACTTCAGTAAAGCAGTTCGATTTAAAACAAACGGGCAATATAATAAATATCAATTCGATTATAGTTGATCAAAAGGGTCAGGCAGACTCCTCTTCATCTGAATATATTACAAACGGGCAACCAACCATAAAAAAAGTGAACGACAAGTTAGTTATGAAAGCGAGTTTGAGCTGGTCCGAAACAAACCATTGTTTCACAAGGACTGCCGAATATAGTGAGGCGGCAACTAATGTTGTCGCCCTAAAGGCAAATGAAGTATGGACATTATCAGCGGATGGCAGGGAGTTGACCATGACGAGGGTGGTGCAAGACTTTAAAAATCCTCAAAGAAGCTATACGACCACAGCAGTTTTTGATAAGCAATAATCCTATGAAAAGAATTGGTCTACTGTTAGGGTTACTCATAGTCTTAAATGTTGCCGAAGCACAAATCCTTCGCCCTGTCCATTGGAGCTATGGGATCAAGAAAACTAGTCAAACCGAAGGCGTCATTTTTATAAAGGCGGATATTGATAAGGGCTGGCATATTTATTCAGCGTTTCAGAAGGATGGGGGGCCGGTGAAGACGTCTTTCACTTTTGTGCCTTCAGCGACTTATAGCTTAGATGGCGAAGTAAGCGAACCGCAGGCGGTGACGAAGCATGAGAAGGCATTTGAGATGGATGTGCACTACTTTGAAAAACAGGTGATCTTTCAGCAAAAGATACACTTGAAGGCTAAGCAGTGCCTGGTCAAGGGTAGCTTGAAATACATGGTGTGCAGCGATAAACAATGTCTCCCGCCGGAGACGGTTAGTTTTTCGGGCCTGTTAAATGAATGAATCGATGACTTTAGCTGGAACAGTGATGCCGAATAAATTAATAAGGGGGTCTGGTGCCCATACGGATAGTCTTTGGAAGATGATAGGCAATACGCCACTGATCGCAGTGTATTATTCCTGGATGGGGCAGCCGGTGCAAAGGATATTGGTAAAATGTGAGCAGTATAACTTGACAGGCAGCATCAAGGACCGGATGGCGCTGTACATTTTACAAAAGGGAAAGGAACTGGCGCTGATCAAACCGGATGACGTCATTGTGGAGGCCACTTCCGGCAATACGGGTATTGCTTTTGCTGCCATCGGCAGGGCGCTGGGCCACCGGGTGCGGATCATTATGCCCGATTGGATGAGCGTGGAGCGGCGGTCGCTGATCAAAAGCTATGGCGCGGCGGTCGAGTTGATCAGCAAGGAACAGGGCGGTTTCAAGGGGAGCATCAACCGGGCGGAATATTTAGGTACGCATGAAAACGTATTCCTGCCACGCCAGTTCGAGAACCGGTTCAACGTGGAGGCCCATGAAAAAACGACCGGGCGCGAGATCGGGCATTCGTTGCTGCTGGAAAATATCAAGCCTGCCGCTTTTGTGGCGGGTGTGGGTACGGGCGGTACGGTGATGGGTGTCGGTAATTACCTGCGGACGCTTTATCCGGGAATGACCGTACACCCGCTGGAACCGGCGGAGAGTCCGACGCTGAGCACGGGCTATAAGATCGGCAACCACCGTATCCAGGGGATCAGCGATGAATTTATCCCGCCTATTGTGGATTTAAAGGTGATGAACCCGGTTGTGCAGGTTTCGGACGGCGATGCTATACTCATGGCGCAGCAATTGAGCCGGGTATTGGGCCTGGGCGTGGGGATATCATCCGGCGCCAACTTCATCGGCGCGGTCAAATTGCAGCAGCAGAAAGGCGCGGGCAGCGAAATCGTCACTGTTTTTGCTGATGATAATAAAAAGTATTTAAGTACGGGACTGATGTCGGAGGAACCGGTAAAAGACGGCTATTTGTCCCCGTTAATCGACTTGTTGCATTATGAAACTTTGGAACGCGCGGTGTAGGATGAATGATGCCCGCCAGAATGCCGCTTATCTAAAACAGGGCTTGAATAAATTTTATCAACAACGACCATAAGAACCAATGGAAATGAAAACTAATTATATCATAACGATTAAAGCGGAGGACAGACCGGGCCTGTTGCATTTAGTCACCGGGATACTCAATCGGAAACTTATTCGTATTAGCAGTCTAACTGCTGCTGCCACGGATATTCATGACATCATGCTCATTACCATGGAAATCGAAGTATCTGAAAGGGCCTTACTTCCACTCTTATACAAACTGGAAAATATCATTGAGGTGTTTGCGGTGGAAGCCATACCTTATGAGCAGGCGATTTGCCAGCGTTCAGCTTACTTCAAAATGAACAAGGAGATTTTGTCGAGCCCCCAGGCCAGGGTGATCAATAAATGGGAGGCACAGATCGTAAAGGTTGAAGCGCATACGGTGTTGCTGACCAAATCTGGCAATGAAGCCATCATCCGCAGGCTGTATAATGAACTGGAAGGGCCGTACCTGGTGGGGTTCAGTCAAACAGGTTTGATTGCTGATTCCAAATTAGTCGCTGAGGATCAGTCATCGGTCATTAACAGGCTGGCCGCCTAACGGCCAATGTAGGATTTATAAGAAAATGGAGATGATCAGATTTGTTTTTGTCCTTACCGTGATGTACAGCATTAGCCTGGTCGTCCGCAAAATAAGTAACCGCCAGCACAATAGCCGGCTGAAAATACTCGCCTTTGTTCTTTATCGCTTTCTCATGGCGTAATAATGGGATCAGTTAATTAATACCCGGAACGCCGCAGGGCGCGGCAGAACGGTTACTTTGAAAATTTAGTTTGAAGTTGAGGGCGCTCCCGCGGAACCACGGGACGCCTTTTTTTGGCTTCAAAAATCATGTTAACCATTGATTAATATTTACCTGTAAATAAAATTAATTATAGTCTTAAATATGAAAAGTGAAAAGGATAAAATTATTGAGCGGATACGTGAAAAAGCCTTCTGGCTTGCCTGGTATTACGAATTGAATAATAAGTTATATTTGCGAAAAAGAAAAAAAGAACCGGATAGATATTTTAGACATATAAGAATTTAGCGTT
>JBQCIS010000417.1:0-10545 GCA_051953515.1 Mucilaginibacter sp. | reverse complement strand
CGGAAGATCGCTTTATCGATAGCGCCTTCCAAGTTAGTAGTAGCAATCAGCAGGCCAGGGCCATTAAAATCCTCCAATACATTCAGCAGGATGTTGACGACGCGGTGCATTTCCCCGACGTCCTGTTTGCCGTCCCTCGCTTTAGCGATAAAATCGAATTCATCCAATAGCAATACACAAGGAAAGGTTTTGATCGATTCAAACAGTTTGGTCAGGTTACTGGCAGATTCTCCCAGGTAAGAAGAAACTACTGCTTCAAATTTAACCTTTAAAAACGGCAAGCCGATGTTCCAGGCAATACGCTCGGCACTCATACTTTTACCACAACCAGGATAACCATGCAGCAGGATACGTCTGCGCGGGTGAAGGCCGAAATGCGCCAGACGTTCACGCGCAAGGAATTCCTTCTCGATCCTTTCGATCTTTTCCTCCACATCGATTGTCAGGATCATTTCATGGCGTAAATGCTCCCTGTCGATCTGAACCGCCAGTGGAATATTACTGCGCTTGTCTGTGGGAATCATGATCGCATTCCCGAAAATGTTCCGCAACTCACCCTTGAAAGACTGGTTGGTTTTGACGTTTTTTGCTAAGATGCCTTTAAGTTTTTCGGCTAACTTTGAATGTCCCTTCTGCCGCTCGGATTCGATAATTGATTCCGCCACCATGACAATATCATCAGTTTGTTCTCCATCAATAGAACGGAAAAGTCGTACGAGTAGGTCCTGATTCATGGTTTAAGGAAGTTCTAATTTACAAATATATCACAATTAATACAACACCAATAGTATATGTATTTTTATTAGTATTTAACGTAATTTTCAGAAGTTTGGTGCTCTGTTCGGATATCGGCAACAAAATCAATCCGATAACCTAACTATATCTTAACACCCTTTACTCTTTTGCCTTTTCTCTAATTACGAGCTTTGAGATAAAGTAACATCAATTAAGATATGAATACAATAGAAATCATTTGTTTGGAAAGCGACGCTTATTATAAGCTTTTAGATGATGTTTTAAGTCGTCTAAAAATCAATGAAAAGAACAATCAAATAGATCAATGGATATCCGGTGCTGAAGCAATGAAAATGTTAAGA
This sequence comes from Mucilaginibacter sp., assembly GCA_051953515.1. Classification (GTDB taxonomy): domain Bacteria; phylum Bacteroidota; class Bacteroidia; order Sphingobacteriales; family Sphingobacteriaceae; genus Mucilaginibacter. Next base: position 9,448 of record JBQCIS010000417.1, on the reverse strand, counting down.
ATAAAAAGTAAGACAACTTTACAAAAAATGCGCGACGAAGGTAGGATACGATACAGCCAGCCAGAAAAAAGAATCATACTTTATGATTCTAAATCTATATTAGATTATTTGGAAGATTTTGTTTATGAACCTTTTAAAATGAAGAGATAATGCTATGAAACCTTTCTTATGCCCAATTACATAATCACATTTTTATTTACAATGCCTTAAGTATCACACTAATATATTTTAACAGATTTTGTATCTAAATGTTATCACATGTATTGATTTGTGACTGATAATGTTTAAGATAGTACAGTTCAATTCATTTAAACCCATTTTAAATCAAAAACTACCAGAATTCATAACCCTAAGGTCGGCAGTTCGATCCTGCTCCCCGCTACTGTAAAAGGGCAAATCTGTGATAAAAACAGACTTGCCCTTATTTTTTTGCCCCAAATTGCTTTAAATATTGAGAATGCAGATTGCTAGGTTTAATCGGGGGTTCGATGTTGCAGCCCGTTAAAAGTCAAGGTGTTATCTCTCAGTAAAAGATCTTCATATTAAACAGCTACAAGATCTTTTTATCACCAGCTTTCTAGATTTTCCTAAAAGTATGGCTGGAGCAACAAAATGGCAATAGATTAATAAGAGTCATTCACTCATTAAATTGCGCTAATCGCATTCTATTTCAACACCGCTGTGTTTCTACTTTTATACTCACTTGGCAACACGCCCATTACCTCTTTAAATCGCTGTGAGAAGTATTTAGTATCGTTAATTCCTATCATGTGCGAAATTTCTTTGACGGAATATTGATCGGTATCCAAAAGGCTGGCTGCGTGTTTGATCTTTATCCCTCTAATATATTCAACAGGGCTTTGGCCTGTGAGGCTTTTCAGCTTTTTAACAAATACAGAACGGCTCATGGGCATGATGGATATCAGGTTATCGACACCAAAATCATTATTGCTGATATTTTTCAGTATCTCCTGCTGGGTTTTAGTTAAAAAACGTTCGTTAGCATCAACGACTTTTAATGCTGGTACACTGAGTCGTTGTTGTTTATGAACCGCCGTTTTATGTTCGGCATCTACATACAAACGTTTTCGTTGTGCCATAATAGTCCCGATCCTCAATTTCAGCATTTTCACGCTAAATGGTTTGGTAATAAATCCATCGGCGCCATGCTCATAAGCGGCCACTTCTGTATCAGGATCAGCTTTGGCAGTTAAAAATATAAGCGGAATATGGTTGATTGCAGGTGCGCTGCGTAGGGCATCTAAAAAGTCGATACCCGACATTTTGGGCATCATAATATCGCTGATAATAAAATCGGGCACATTCTGTCGTGCTATTTCAAGACCCGCAACACCATCGGCAGCTTCATAAACCTTATAATGCTCCCGCAACATGCATCCTATATAATGCCGCAGTTCATCGTCATCCTCAATTAATAATATGCTATCGGTTGTGGTAACGTTCAATGCAGCCGGTTCACTGTCTGTTAATTGAACAGGGGCCTCCTCCTCATAATTAGTGTTAGCAAGCATAATATTGGGCAGGTTCGCAAAATGTGCCACACCTGTCAGGAACAGAATGGTAAAAGTGCTGCCCACATTTTCATAGCTTTCTACATGTATCTCTGCCCCATGGCGATCAACGATCTCTTTTACAATAGAAAGACCAATGCCAGTACTTGGGTTAGCTTTGTCGGGATTATAAGAAACGAACCGGCTGAACAATTTCCCAACGATCTCTTTGCTCATGCCATGCCCATGATCTCTAACCTGCAAGGCCAGTTTATCGCTGGTAACAAACAGGTTTAGCTCAACGGTTGTATCGGCAGGCGTATATTTTACTATGTTTGAAAGCAGGTTTAATAATAATTTTTCCAAGCTGTCTGCATCCACCCATATCTTCTGTCCGAATGTGTCGTCTTTAATCTTCAAATTCAGGCATTTATTGGTAATGGTGCTAAAAAACTCAGTGGTAATAGCTGCAGCCGCCTCGCCTATAGCTATTTCGCGTACTACCAGCAATTGCGCCTGTATTTTACGAAAATCAAGTATCTGGTTAACTAGTCGTAGCATCCTGCGCGAGTTTCTTAACACTGTTTTCAAATGATTTGCCACATTTGGAGGTAACTTTTCCGTTTCCAGTATATTTTCAACCGGACTAACTATCAGGGTAAGCGGAGTGCGGATTTCATGCGAAACATCTGTGAAAAAACTGGTTTTCATTTCTGTTTGTTCCTTTTCTAATTGCAGCCTGTCTTTTAACCTGTAGAGGCTAATTATCCATCGCGAAACGCTAATGACAAGCGCTAATCCTATCAAAACATACAAAACCTTTGCCCACCATGTTTGCCAAATAGCCGGTTGAATGTTTATCTCCAGGCGGCGCTCGTTATTTAACCATAAACCCCTGCTATTGGTTGAGCGTACATGAAAAACGTAGTGTCCGGGGGGAATATTGATATATTTGGCGCTGCGTTCGCGGGTACCTACCCAGGTACTGTCAATTCCGTCTAAACGGTAGGCGTATTTTATCTGTTTCGTGTTTGAAAAATCAAGGGCTGCATATTCGATAGTGATAAAATTTTGTTTATGGTTTAGCGTAAGTGCTGATACTTCGTTAATATCTTTTTGCAGCGGTGATGATGGTCCAACGGGCACTCTTCTGTTAGCTAATTGAAAGGCAGTAAATGTTACATTGGGGCTAAAAGTATTTTTCTTCATCCTGTCCGGATAAATTTCTACTAAGCCCCCGGTTGTACCTAATAACAGATGCCCGCTTTGGGTTGTTATATCGCCGCCTTCTGCTAACATGGCGCCTTTAATTGATTGGGCTATGTCTGGATAATTCTCGAATGTATGAGTTGAAGGATTTAACCGCATCAGTACAGATTCGCTTATAATCCATAACTTATGTTCATGATCTTCACATACCTGCGAGGTGAGGTCTGAAATTAACCCGTTATGAGTGGTGAAATAAGTAAACTTCACCGGATAACCCGCAGCGTCTTTTTTGATGACATGATTAATGCCGCCCGAGACCGCAACATAAACCTCACCCCTGGTAGTAACACAGGTATTAAAAACATCATGTCCATTTAAGCCAGTTCCGTTAGGTGCCTGGCGATAAAACCTGTATCGGCTTACCCCCTGCGTTCCAAGCTTTGAAGGGAATACCATCAGGCCTTTTGTTGTACTCAAATAGAGCATACCAAATGCGGTATCCTCGGTAATACTGCGTATATGAGGGGCCAACTTGATTGGGAAATTCTTAAACTGATTACGGTAATTATAAAACCGGCCGTCATTTTGGTTGTCAACCAGGTTAAGCCCGGTGCTATAAGTGCCTATCCAGATATTGTGGTGACTATCCTGGCAAATGCTGTAAACCTTGTTGTCACTTAAGCTATATGGATCTGTTTTATTATAGCCATAGTGGTGTACAGTATAAGCCGATGCAGATTTATTGGGCACCAGCTTATAAATGCCGCTGCCTTTAGTGCCAATCCAGATGTTTCCTTGCCAATCGGTTATTATTGCATAAGGCATCCCGGGTAAAGATGGCCCCTTGCCAATGGTTCCATTAGTGGTAAGACAGCCGATTTTTTTAAGGTCCTTAGTAAAAATGGTAATTTTATCATCCTTCGTGCCCACCCATATACGGTGTAAGCGGTCTTCCATAATACTCCTCACATTATTGTTGCCAGCGGTATCCACCAATCTGGCGCTAAATATCGGCTCAGGGAAAACCACTTGATCTATCCCTTGCGATTTACTGCTCACCCAAAGGTTACCTTGTTTATCGGAACAGCCTGCATAAAGCATTCCTGAGAACCTGCTGGTATTTGGCGGCAGCATATTTGAAATAGGCACCAACTGATCTTTAGCAGCATCGTAATAACCGAAACCTCCGCCATGCTGCTGTATCCAGAGCCTGTCATGAATGTCTTCCCATATCATCATTTGGGGTGAGAAGGGGTGATCGGCAAAGTTTTCTGTTTTTAATACGAAGTGCTTAAAGCCGCCTGTAGCCGGGTTAAATTTAGCTATGCCCTGCCTGTTGGTTTCAATCCACACATTTTTTTGCCTGTCGACATAGCATGACCGAATAGAGGTATTCGCGGCATTGCTTAAGGCAGAAATATTGGAATTTTGCAGTGTGCCCGTAGCTAAATTATAAACCGAGAAATCACCGCCTGCGGCAATAAACAAATGCTGATCGTCAATACGCTCAATTACGTTGATAGCCGATTTAGCATTGGTTGAAATGGTATAAAACTGCCTATTGCTTTTCAGATAACGATACAACATCCCGTTACCGGCTCCAAACCATATAGCATCTGCGGTTTCTTTAGCACAAAAAAAGTCGTTTTTATTCTGAAAATATGCCGTTTTATATTGAAGATCAGGCGAATACAGATAAATCCCCTTTGTGGTTAACACCCACGTATTTCTTCCGGCGTCGTCAAACACCTGTCTTATTTCACTTTGTCCGGGTATTTTTAGCGTTACAGGTTTTAAACTATGTCCCTTAAAGCAATAACATTCTGATTTACTCCCTCCAATTATCCAGGTATTTCCACACGCTGTATTAATAACATCACTTACCTGAAATCCGTCTTTTTTAAACTCGGGTAACGAATCAAGATTGATGAATTTTTCGATCTCCGGATCAAAGCGGAAAACACGGTTTTCACGAGTAGTTATCCAGATACAGCCTGCCGCATCAAACTTAATTCTGTAAAACTTATTATTACGCACCGGATTAGTGTTGTTATCATCAAGGCCATACGAGTAAAAGTTAAGCCCATTGAATTTGCTGATCATATTCGGTGTTGCAAACCACATAAATCCGTTTTTATCCTGGGCGATATCAACAATGGTTTTCTGCGGCAGGCCGTCTTCAATATCATAGTGACGTACACTCCGCTGAGATTGTGCTTTTGTGCACAAAGTACCGAACAGCAACAAACCCAAAACAAAAACGATAAAATGTCTCATAATCAATCTCCGCATACATTTAACCAAAATCTTATCAAAAAGACCCGTATTTTTCATCGTGGCAGGGGGGCATTTTGATCGATTTGGTAGGTCAAATTGTTATAATCAAAACGTTAAAAGCCTACCCCTTAATTAAGCTTGAGGCAAAAAAACGGGTCTCATATTTAAATGGCCAAATAATTGTAATAAGCTAATAAGCAGCAATTTAAATATATAGAATAACCAAGTGTCGGCGAATATCCAGGCTTATATTTTTTAATTTGGAGAATCTAATTTACATACTTCCTCTGCATTTATCCAAAACCTGCAATCAATACATATTTATACATAAATAGTTGATTATCAATTTTTTATATCATATTGTGGTAATATAATATAATAATAGGATAATTTGGGCCAATCCCCCGCAATCGCCGGATTTGATATTTGCTACCATCAGTCTTTCGAAAAGGCTTACCAATTTATAAACACTGATATAAATCTCGCTTGATAATTTTTAGCCGGTAGCACCCCTGTATTGAAACACAATTCCAATAGTACCGGCAATGAGCAGTTTTCAAGCATTTTTATTCGAGACTAAATGGAAAATGTAATTAAACACGGCTTGCGCCTGCTTTGAAAACAGATTGTAGTGATATGAGACCATCTCTATTTAAAATTGAGACAAAAACGTTTAGCATCCGGCATGACATCATTCCTGCATTCAAAGGCATTTGGCATTATCATCCGCAGGTTGAATTGCATTATGTTATAAAAGGAGAGGGCGTTAGGTTTATCGCTGATAACGTTAGTAACTTCTCTACCGGAGAGCTTGTTTTTTTAGGGGAAAACGTACCTCATTGCTGGAAGTCGGGCGAAGAATATTTTGTTGAGAATAATTCGCCGGGTGTTGAAGTATTAGTGTTGCAATTTCTGCCCGATTGTCTTGGTCGCCAGCTGCTTAATTTACCGGAAGCTTACTTACTGCCGAAGTTATTTGAAAAAGCCAGGGCAGGCATGCTCATCAACGGAAAAGCAAAAGTTAAGATAGTGGCCCTGATGAAAAGACTTTTAAATGAAACAGGGATTGGCGGCATTATTACCTTAATTGAGATTTTAAAAGAATTATCTGAGACAGACCAGTATAACCAAATTACCTTCTCTAAGAATGCGCTGTATCTGTGCACAACCGATGAGGGCGTAAGGTTCAACAATATTTGTCATCATACGCTAAAAAATTTCAGGCGCGAAGTGCCTTTAAGCGAAATAGCATCCGTGGGCAATCTGAGTGCTACTTCATTTTGCAGGTATTTCAAAATGATGACAAACAAGAACTATGTCAAGTTCATCACCCAGATACGCGTTAACCACGCTTGTAAATTAATTATCGAAGACCAGCTGTCTATGCCAGCTGTTTGCTTTGAATCGGGGTTTTGTAACCTGTCCAACTTCTACCGGCAATTTAAAAAAAACACGGGAATGACACCGCTGGCTTACAAAAATGCCTATCAGCACCAGCGACGCGCCAGTTAATACGAACTAATAATCCAAACTAAAAAATGCAATTATTTAATCAACCCAATAAATTATGAATTCAACTTTACAAAAGCAGAACGTCCGAAGACCACACACCATGCTTGCATTGGTTTTATGCGGTTTTTTGGCTGTGAGTGCTGTACAAAGTCGTGCAGCCTATCTGGTTCCACATTCTGAAAAAGTTCATCGGGCAGCAAATTTTGCCGACATTATTGTTAAGGGTACAGTAACCGACAACAAAGGAGAGCCTATTCCGGGTGCAACTGTTAGAGACAAAAATACCGGTAAAGCTGTTGCTACCAACCTTAACGGCCAGTTTACCATAAGCGCGGCTTCGAGTAGCGACGTGCTGGTGATTAGCTTTATTGGTTTAAAAACGCAGGAAGTTGCCTTAAATAACCAAACCAACATAAAGGTTATACTTGAACCGGCAACATCGGATCTTGACGAAGTGGTGGTGGTTGGTTACGGTACGCAAAAAAAGCGTGACCTTACAGGCGCAGTTTCTACCGTTAAGCCCGCAGAAATTACCGCGCGACCCGGCCCCGACCCAATGGAGTCGTTACAGGGGCGTGTACCTGGTCTGGATATTACGCGTACATCTGGACAGGCAGGTGCAGGTGTAAATATACAGCTGCGTGGCAACCGCTCATTAACTTCTGCCAGTGGCGGTAATACGCCACCGCTTTTTATCATTGACGGTTTGCCGGGAGATTATTCAACTATCAATGCCAATGATATCGAATCGATAGATGTATTAAGAGATGCATCGTCTACCGCGATTTATGGTGCACAGGGTGCAAACGGTGTTATCATTATCACTACAAAAAGTGCAAAAGCAGGTAAAGTACAGGTTGATTTTGACTCTTACTACGGTTATAATGGTTGGTCTGAAGTGCCTAAAATGCTAACCGGGACAGGTTATTTAGATGCTACACGCGAAGCCTACATGTATGTATGGAATGCTGCCACGCAACAGTGGACAACCACCGGTGCCCAATGGCAGTCGCCCAATGACGACTCGAAAATTTTCAACGCAACAAGATGGTCGGCATATCAGTCAGGCAATTTTGTTAACTGGGCAGATGAGATACTTCAAAAAAATCCGGCTACGCAAAACTATAGCTTGTCTGTTTCTGGCGGTACCGAAAAAACAAAAGCCCGTGCTTCATTTAACCTGCAGAATGAAGACGGCCAGTACAGAAACGATAATTATAAAAATTATGCAACCAGTATCAGCATTGATCACAAGATAAAAGACTGGATTTCGATAGGACTTAATTTTCAGGGATCGTACGTAATCGCAAATCACGCCGAGGATAAATTAGAGAATGCCCTGGTTAACGATCCTCTTGCGCTGCCTTACAACCCGGACGGATCATTAAACACCAACCTTGGCAACAACGTGTATAACTTGCTGTTAGATTATCAGCCGGGCGTATATGCTAACCAGGATAATAATATAAAAACGGCTTTTAACCCTTACATAGAGATACGGCCTGTAAAGGGCTTGAGTATTCTATCACGAGCAGGTGTTCAGCTGAATTATTCAGATAATTACCTGTTTCAGGGTATTGGTTCTGTACCCTACACTTATACAAATGCCAATATTGCAAAAGCGGCCATTACTCAAAACCGCTATACAGGTATACAATGGGAAAACGTACTGACTTATGACCTCAGAATAAAACAGGATCACCATTTTACCTTCACCGGTGTTACTTCTTATTATTACAATCAGTCTCCCGTTACCCAGATGTTAGAAAGTAACATTACCTCTAATAATTTTGAGTGGTACGATTTTACAGGCGACATAAACAGTACAGCTACATCATCTTATACCATGAACAAATGGTATGGCTATGTAGGTCGTGTAAATTACTCTTATAAAGATAAATATCTTTTCCAGGCTTCCGTACGTGAAGATGGTTCGTCAATGTTAGCTGCTGGCCACCAGTGGTCTACTTTCCCTGCCGCTTCTGCCGGTTGGAGGATCTCGCAGGAAAAATTTATGGACGGTACTAAAAAATGGTTAGATGATCTGAAATTGCGTTTTGGTTATGGCCAGGCAGGCACTACTGCAAATATTGGTCCTTATGGCTCTGTTCAAAGCGAAGAGTATACAAACACGTCTTTAGGCGGTACCACGGTACCCATCTACAGAGATTCTAGATACCTCACTAACCCAAATTTAACCTGGGAGAGATCAACAACCTACAACCTGGGTGCGGATGCATCATTTCTGCACAGCCGTATCAATGTATCGATAGATGCATACAGAACCACAACTCCTAATGGTATATATGCAGTAGCACTGCCAAGTATTTATGGCGATTATACTCCCGGAGTTAATTATTTAACTAACATAAATATTGCGTCAACCAGAAACAAAGGTATTGAGGTACAACTGAATACCCGGAACATTGATAGCAAAGATTTTCAGTGGACATCAAATGTTTCTTTCTCCGCCAATAACGAGTCTGTACTTAAAATAACCAATGGTACAAATAATGTGAGTAACGGAAGCTATACATTGCAATTAGGCCACCCGGTAAACTCTTACTGGAACTATAAGTTGAACGGTGTTTGGCAAATAGGCCAGGAAGCAGATGCAGCCGTATTTAACGACCGCCCGGGCGATATAAATGTTAATATACCCGGATTAATACACCTTGGACCCGGTGTGTACGAAAAGATGGTTAACGGTACCCCTACCTATTACTATGCTAACTTAGCTGCAGCCCAAAAATTTAATCCATCGCTTACAGCGGCAACTAATCTTTACAAGCCAAGTGCAAATGATTATCAATATCTGGGCCACAACGGCCCTAATTGGTCGCTGGGCTTTCAAAATCAATTCAGGTACAAAAGCTTTGACTTTACCATATACACCTATATGCGCTGGGGGCAAACCATTAGTTATGATATGATGGGAT
>JBQCIS010000416.1:0-9463 GCA_051953515.1 Mucilaginibacter sp. | reverse complement strand
ATAGCTTCCGGATAGTTTTATCATATCGTCCGGTAAGAGTGCTTTGAAGTACATTTGTATCCGTCTGTTTGCTGGTATCGCGCCAGGGTTCTACTGTAACAATGGCATCATGGTGTCGACTGAGAATTGAATCGAACTTTCGCTTGAAATCGCCACGTTCAATTTCTCCCCAATCGGTAAAAATATGTTCAATACTAATTTTAGAATTATTAACTAACCGGCGATTAGGATCAAACACACCCACTTTCAATTGCTGTCTTTCGGGCTTGGCAACATTTTCCGAACGGTAGTTCGTCGGCGAATAAATGGTGGTGCTATATTGTTTCTCCACTGCAGCTTGTTGCTTTAGCCACGCGAGGTACATAGCGGTATGATTTCCGGCCTGGCCCCCAAGCACCAGTATTGGTCTGTTAATAAAACGCATCCGGTGCAACTTTAGAAATAGCATTTCGGGCAATTCCGGCCGATATGGGTATGCCTGGCAGCTTTGCTCTGACATACTTCCAAGCGTAATACTTGCCATATCAATCTCATTGCCTCCGGGCCAAAATTCTGTATCGCCCGGAAAGCCGGATGGCCCCCATATTATTTTCGCTGCCGGAGCACGCTGCTTTAGCCGGTGCGCGAGGTAATTGAAGGCTTTGATGTATAATCCCGGTGATTGGTACTGCCACGGAAACTGGTAAACAGGTACCTCCATATCGGGATCGTATCGTACATAGATGGTTTTTGATGTTTGGTTGATCAATGCTGCCAGTTCATCAATGTTATGGTTAAATTTACCTTTCAATATAGCATCAAGTACATTACCGTTATCTTGCATTCCGGCGTAATTCTCCAGCCAGGTTTCTACGGTAATTAATGTATTTCCTTTCTTTAGCGAATCCAAAAAACGCGACCGGCCACTCAATGCTATTGAAGTGTTTTTCCAGAAAAGTGTATAGTGCGGCATCTTAAGCAGCCGAGTTGACATAGAATCGGAATGTTGAAATACTCCGATCAACGGCTCACTGCTTCTTTCAGTAAATTCATCAAAAAATACATAATGGGTATATCGTGGCCCTTTAATGGCCATAATTGCCAGCAGCGTTAGCACAACAACCGCTATAATTAACCGCTTAATTTTTAGCCGATGCTGCGTCATCGTTTAACGGAATATTTAAAATGGAGTAGTCTGTAGTAATATCATTCCCTTTTTTACCTATCAAATATAAACGATAGTGCTTTGGATCTGTTGGTACTGTATAATTAAGATAGGCCCCATTGGCCAGCAACTTTATATCTAATGGTGTCCCCCAATCGTCCGTCTGCACCTGGTACCACTCAAATTGTAAACCGGTTGGCAGGCATTGCGCAAGGTGCCATTTACCATACTTGTATACGAGGGCACTGTAAGGCAATACAGCACCCTGTAAGGTGGTTAACGCGGGCCTAAGTATTTTAATGGGTGGCAGAGCATGGCTGAAGGTATCGGAAGTCCAGTGACGGGTAACTTCGTAAAATGCAGGCTTGTTTCGTCCCCATATATCTTTCAATCCATTAAAGGCTATCCCTGATGCCGATTGTTCGTCCTGCCAATTTTCCATCAAAGCACTAACCGGCTTCTTAGCCAGTTTAAAATAAAGCTGTGGCGTAACACTGCTGAAATAATATGGCACCGATAATTTGCTTATCTGTACGGTGTCTTTCAGGTTTTCTTTCAGCACCAGTCCAAATGCATCTATTTCAGGTATCTGGTCGTGTAAGCTTACTACAGTGTTTTGCATATTTGAAGCTACTCTCACATCTACGGTAACCATCCTGGAAGGGTCGGTGGTTTTAATTGCTTGTACAAGTTTTTTCAACCAGGTTATATAAGCTTGCTTGCGGTAAAACAGCTCTGGCTGCAGGTAAATGCTTCTCATTTGCTGAAGTGGAGAATTGCCTATATTCCAGTACTTTATTTGAGGATTATCCTTCAGTTCGGCAACAGTAGATATGACCTGATGAGCGAGTTTGATTAAATATTTATTGTCTGACGCGAAAACGGAAGGATCAGGCATCCAAAAACTGTAGTTAACATTCATGCCGGTCTCTCTGGCTGTCTGTAAGGTAATATGATCATAAACACCCGGCCCATAGATTTTTACTGTATTAATACCGGCCTTGCGCATGGCTTTAAAATCGGCAATAATGGTTTTACGGGTGGTTGCATATTTATTACCATACCAATTTTGACCTTTTAGATAAATTACGCCTCTGATATTTGTTGGAAAACTCTTTGTACTGTTATGTATGTAAGGGTAAGAGCTTGCTGCGGGCCAGGCAGGTAGATTATTGTTGTTTGCTGCCATCAGATGAATTGAACTTAAACTATCCTGTTGCCAGTTAATCATTCCAACTTTTTTATCGGGGGCGTTCTTGTCAAAAGCAGAATTGAAAAGTACTACAGCTTTTACTTCGTGAAAATCCTGTTTTATTGTTTTAATTCCCGATTGCAACCAGATCGTCTGTCCATGACCATCCCTGGCTGAACCCATTTCGGCTATCATAACCGGCAAGCCATGCCAGTAGTTTTCCAATCGGTGAAACGGAGTATAGAGCTGTTTAAAGGAATAAGATTTTCCATCAATTCCATACCGCCCGTAATTTAGACCTGTTACGCCTATCCAGTCTACGTAAGGCCTTCCCGGATAATAAGCCGCTGCAGTTTCAGGCTTCCACGGGTTCCATACCCATATTACATTCCATGCTCCATGTGCCAGGAACAGGTCATGCACATATCTCCAGGCCGCTTTAAAATCCTCGGCTGTATTACCGCCTGTGGGAGACCAGGGATAAAAAGGATTATCAACTTCGTGCGCAAAACGTAAAAAAACAGGCCGGTTAAGCGCGCGCAGCTGTTCTGCCATTTGGCTGATGTATTTATCGTACTTGCCACTAAGAATGTGGGCAAATACCCGCTCGTCTTTTTGCCCGGCTGCGCTTTTGAAGTGATTTTGCCAGGGCTCCCAAGTAATCATCGGTATGGAACGATTTCGGTACACGCTATCAATAAATGCAGGGGATATAAGATTCTGCGGCCGATCGCCCCAGGATAAATAGGTAGAGATAATATCGAAATGAACCTTTTGATCTTGTTGAAGCGCCGATACTTTTGCGATATCGGTTGTTCCGTCGTCGGCCTTCGATGGATAAAAAATGCCTGTAAGCAATAGGTTTTTGTAGTTTGGAAAGATATGTACAGCTTCGGGCGTGTATGGCCTGTTTCTGGTGTAGGCTGCTATGCAAATCGAAAGTACGATAAGCATAAGGCTTGCACTCCGCATACCTGAATACATTTTGCGGCGCCATAACCAAAATCTGCGTTTAAAAACAGCTATATTATTGTTTATTGTAAATATTTTTTGATGCTGCCGTTGATACGCGCGCGCTTTATTTTGATGGCTGGCCATCAAAATAAAAACCATAAAAAAACAGTTAACACTGCATATGCCGGCCATTGTGAAAGTAAAAGGATTCCAGTCATTAAATAAACCGTAACCAATGGCCAATAAGGATAGCAGGAGCACAATAATATTAGGCAAATTTATGCTCAGATTACGTTCTTCTGTAGCGTCTTTTGGTGTAGGGATGTAGGGGACTTTTTTCCGGATCAAGGTGTAAAAAAAACCGGTTATAAACACCCACCAGGTGCCAATGAGCAATAAACCGCCGATGATATGAAAGCCGCGCTCCTGATCATCCATAACCCAGCGCTGCGCATAATGTCTGATAAATATAACCGATGTTATAAATGGAAAACTGATCAATACGAATGCTGAGAAATCCATTTGCAGCGGATATACGTCTGAGAAAAGCGACGCTATTGGGATGACGAAATTGAGCAGATAAATAAATCCTGACAGGTAAAACATGGGTACCAGGCCATAATGTAATTTCTGCCGCCAGCTATATTGCCTGAAAAGTTTTATATATGAAGTGACGAAAAGCTCAAATACCCCTCTGGACCATTTAAGCTGCTGTTTATAATAAGCTGAAAGGGTAGAAGGTACAAGGCCGCGTGATAGTATTGCGGGTACATATACCGATTTCCAGCCGCGGGCGTGCAGTTGCATAGAAGTGTGCATGTCTTCGGCCAGACCTGCCGCATGTCCTCCAATTGATTCGAGAGCTGTGCGCCTAAAAGTACAATTTGCGCCTATGGCCTGAACGGTGCCGTAAGCGTTCATTGTCATCATCATTGGCCCGTAGTACTGATAGGTTTGCTGCGCTGCGCCTTTGGCAATCCAACCATCATCCTGGTTTGCATAGGCCTGAATGATTTGTACATAGCCCACTTGCGGATCATTGAAATGACCGATAATCGGATCGAGAAAATGAGGGAAAGGGACATGATCCGGATCGAGTATAACGCAGAGGTCACCCGTAGACTGTTTTAATGCATTATTGATGTTGCCGGCTTTGGCATCTTTTTTTTCGACACGGGTAACATGATGAACCCCCAGTTCACGGCAGACATTTTTAAGGTAGGGGTCGTCGGCCTCATCACACAGATAAGTTTGATGCGGATAGGTTATTGCCTGTATCGCATTCAACGTCTCAATGATCATTTCATAAGGCTCGCCAGCGCAAAAGGTGGTAAAAATATCAACCGTAAAAGCTTTCTTTGGCACGGGCGTATGATCTATTTTTATATGCCAATAGTGATACCATTCGTACAAAACCTTGGCGATGGTAAATGCGAAGGTGAGCATGAGCAGGCAATAGAGCAGCCTGTTACCCCGTTCGGCTGTGTTGAGCAGATTTTTTGCAAAAAAGAATATGCAACAAATGCCAATCAGTATCATCAGTCTGATGGCAAACAATTGTTTTCTATTAGGCGGCACTATCATTTTTGCGAATAGTTATTTAGCGCCTACCACATAAAAGGGAGTATTGCAGGTTGCAAAATAGCCTTTGTCATTATATATCCTTGTAAAAACGCGGTATGGCCCTTCTTTTTCAGGGGCATGAAATACAAAATTATCGCCCGTCGCGCTGATGGCAAGACTGTCAAGCGGGGGTAATTCCTTTTGATTATAAAAATGCTGAAGCTTAAACCAGTCTTCACGTTGTACAAACCATTCAAAATGTAAATTGGTACGCTCTTGGCGATTATTAAAAAAAACTTTGGCTTTTATAACAGTGCCAGGGTTATATAACAGGTTATCTCTAGCGCCCTTGCCATCAACTAACATATATTTTATGCTGGGCGCCTGTTGTTGAGATAATCGCCCTGTCCAAACGTACTGCATTACGTTTACTACTTCCGACTTGTTACCTTCTTTATCAAAAAGGCTGAACCAGGTTGGTGTTGTTTCTTGCTTGTGCCCCCAGTAAAAAACCAATGAGCCCAAAAAGCCGGGATTGTTTAATGGCATATACCGTTGATACAGTTCCAGATATTGCTCTGCTTTTTTATCACTGGTGGGCTCAATGTAGGCATTCCAGATAGTATGCTCATGTTCGGGCCATGGGCCATCAATGCCCCATTCGGTAATTAAAAATGGCCCATTCCATAAGCAGCGAAAGTCATTTAGTTCGCCTTTTAGTTGCCGTATATAGCCGAAAATATTGAATGAGATAAAGTCAATATGAGTCCACAGCTTTAAATTTACAAGATATTTTTTTTCAAAATTAATCAGCGTAGTAGTTACCGGATGGTTCGGGTCTTCGCGGTGGATCATATCCACCAACCGGTTAAAGATGGTGTAAAACTTGTAATATTGTGGCCTTACCGGATAGGCCAGTTCATTGCCCAGGCACCAGCATAGTATGGCTTTGTTATTTCGGTATTTTCTGACGAGTAACTGATAGCGGACGAATTGTGCCTTAACTTTTGCATCGTTATTGTAAAAGGCATCCATATTTTCGTTATACGGCATGGGCAGGCCTACAATTACCGCGATATGATTTCGCTGTGCATCAGCTAATATGCCATCAATACCTACAGTATCCCAGGTGCGTATGGTGTTGCCCCCAATAGCGCTCAGTTCCGGCAGGTGGGTTGTACCTGCACCGCCCTTTATAAAAAAAGGTTTACCAAACCGATATAATGTGTATTTGCCATTTTCATACCTGATGTAAACTGTTTTTTTTTGATTGGCTGCAAACCTGGCCGGATAAGGATTTTTAAAAATAAACCACATGCCACCTAAAACGAGCATCAGGAAAAGTGCGGATATAGTCAGGTATAGTAAACGCAATGAGCAGCGACTTTAAACAGTAAAAATAGGCAATAATAGACGTTCATACAATGCCCGTAGCTGTATTGTATTGGGAATTTTTATAATCAATTGATTCGCAATTGTTTATTCATGAATGTATTAGTCTTTTACTGCTTTTTCAGATTTGTGAAATTTGGAAACCCTTGACATTTGCGTTGCCGTTCATATAATTCCGTTTACTCAGATCTTTCTATATTTAATAAATTGGTGCTGGGTCTTACGTAAGCGCACAAGTGTGCTTAAAAGTTGTGAAATGATTGATCCGAAATCGCGAGTTCTTATATAGCTTCGTAAAAAAGGCCGCAGGCTTCTTAAATTTCAATTTTATTGATCCAGTGGGCTACGATAGTTTTAAGGCTAATAAAAAAAGGGTTGCTTTTTACAAGCAACCCTTTCAGTTTTTGGGCCTAAACCCGCTCAGTACCCAGAGCCGGGGTCGAACCGGCACGGCCTTGCAGCCATTGGTGTTTGAGACCAACGCGTCTACCGATTCCGCCATCTGGGCCTCTGTATGGTCAGGAACAAGCGTTACTTTGTTCCGAATCGGGATGCAAATGTATTCAAACTCTCTTTAATACGCAATAAATATTTTTGTCTGTAATAAATTCCGGCAATATCATTCAGGCGGCTTTTCTTTGCGGTATCATCTAAATGAGTATATCCGGCGGTGAGCTTTTCCAGTTCTTCATTTATATCACTCTCAACAGCAAGTACTTCCGCCGTTAGTGATGCCAACTCATCCGGGCCATCTATTTCCATCAGACGCTCGTTAATGTCCATCATCTCCATTAAAAAATCTGCAGGTAATTGCGGTTTTGCACCTTCCAAAACCAGATCGTGCAGTTTTAAAATGTATTCCAAACGCCTGGCAGGGCTCGAAAGTGTTTGATAAGCCTTATTATTTAAGGTAGATAATTCCAGTATTTCCTGTTGGGTTGCTTCATCTTCGTTGGCATAAAAATCCGGATGATACTGCTTGCTCAGCTCATAAAACTTCTTTTTAATAAGTCCTTGATCCAGTTTAAAGGATTCAGGTATGCCGTAAAATTCAAAATAGTTCATAGTAGGTGCAAATGTCATTAATTGGCGCGAATTGTACGAATATAGATGCAGTCAAATTCGTGTATTTCGCTTTAATTCCTGAAATTCGTGTATTTAATTACTTTTGTCCAATGGATACGCTTTTTGAAAAAATGCGGCAGAAGCCGTTCTTCATTCTTGGCCCATGCGTAATGGAAAACCAGGATCTGTTATATACCGTTGCCGAAAAAGTTGCCGAGATAGGTCAGAAATACCAGGTGCCGGTTGTGTTCAAGTCGTCGTTCGATAAGGCGAACCGTACATCAATCCACTCATATCGCGGTCCGGGCATTGAAAAAGGCATGGAAATGATGCTTAAAGTGAAAGAACGTTTCGGTTTGCCGCTGCTAACGGATATTCATGAAAGCTATCAGGCTGCGATAGCAGGAGAGGTGGTTGACGTTTTACAGATACCGGCC
Organism: Mucilaginibacter sp.; assembly: GCA_051953515.1. GTDB lineage: Bacteria > Bacteroidota > Bacteroidia > Sphingobacteriales > Sphingobacteriaceae > Mucilaginibacter. The sequence continues at coordinate 1,716 of JBQCIS010000416.1, read as the reverse complement.
TTTTTATGCCGTCAGACCGATCTGCTGGTGGCCGCTGCAAAAACAGGCAAGATCGTGAATGTTAAAAAAGCCCAGTTTCTCTCTGGTCAGGATATGTTCTATCCGTCGCAAAAGGTGGTTGAAGCCGGTAATAACCAGGTTATTCTTACTGAACGTGGCAATATGTATGGTTATAATAACCTCGTGGTTGATTTCAGGAACCTGCATGATATGAAGGCATTTAATCACCCGGTATGTATGGATTGTACCCACTCTGTACAACGCCCGGGAGGGGCAGGAGGCAAAACCGGCGGCGACCGCACATTTGTACCTATGATGGCGCTGGCTGCCAAAGCTTTTGGTGCCGATGGATATTTTATGGAAACTCACCCTAATCCAGACCATGCCCTGAGTGATGGCCCGAATATGGTTAAACTGGGCGAACTGGAAGCCATTATCGCGTCGCTGATATAAATCATTAATATAAAAGAATAGCGTTTCTTTTTTTTTAAGCGGATGAAAGATATTGCCAAAAAGGTTTTTGATATTGAAATAGAGTCGCTGCAGCAAGTAGCCGGTCAGATCACTGATGAATTTACCCGTGTGGTAGATGCCATCATTAGCGCAAGTGGTAAAGTGATTGTTACCGGTATCGGCAAATCAGGTATTATTGGGAAAAAGATCGCAGCCACTTTATCCAGCACAGGTACACCGGCGTTTTTCCTGCATCCTGGCGAGGCTTTTCATGGCGATCTGGGTATGGTAGGAACCAATGATATCATCCTGATGATATCTTATTCAGGTGAAACGGAAGAATTATTAAAGATTATCCCGTTCCTGAAATGGAATAAAAATCTTATCATCAGTATAACAGGCAATCCCAATTCAACCATAGCCAAAAACAGCCTTTATCATTTAAATATTAACGTGCCGCGCGAGGCCTGTCCGCTTGCTCTGGCACCAACCTCATCCACAACCGCGACCCTTGTGATGGGCGACGCCATTGCTGTTGCTTTAATGGAATCAAGACAGTTTCAGCATGAAGATTTTGCCCGGTTTCATCCTGGTGGTAACCTTGGTCATAAGCTGCTTACCCGGGTAAAAGATAAAATGCGGACGGATAATCTGCCGTTTATCAGTCGGGAGGCATCATTCACCGAATTATTGCTCTGTATGTCTGAAGGCAGGCTGGGACTGGTAATTGTAGGTGATGAAAATTATGCCGAAGGTGTAATAACCGATGGGGATTTAAGACGGGCACTGCTACGCACCCCTGATACTTCTAAACTTTATATGCCGGATATGATGACGAAAGATCCGGTTATTATAAGCGGGGATGAGTTTGTGAATGTTGCCGAAAACATCATGTTTTCGCGAAAAATAGCCACTATCCTTGTGGGCGTTGTTGAGCAAAGACGGATTAAAGGTGTTTACCAGATATATAACTAAGGGCACAGCTTCATGGCACACCGGTTGTAAAACCCACCTGTATCTTTAAAAAGATGTTAAGATTATGTGAATTTTTTTGCTGAAGAGAAAAAATATTAACACATCTAACCGATTAATACATCATTTATTCTTTCTTTAAACCGTTTTTTTTCGGGTGCTACAAGGCCTAAATATCACATTCAGAACAGTTAAGCTGATATTATAAATGAAATAAAAAAAAGGATCCATCATAGTTTTAACAGCTTTTAGATATTTGTCATTTTATTAAGAAGTTCTTCATTTATTTCT
>JBQCIS010000415.1:0-3556 GCA_051953515.1 Mucilaginibacter sp. | reverse complement strand
AAGGTAGTGGCCGAAGGCGGCTCGGCAATCCCTAAAAAGGAACTGAATGATACTGCTGTAACTACTGAAGCAAACCTTACCGTAAAGGATCCGTCGTTATGGTCGGTTGATCGTCCGCAGTTGTACAAGGCTGTTACCAGCGTACTGGTGAATGGCAAGGTTACCGATACTTACACTACGCCGTTTGGTATCCGTTACTTTGAGTTTGATGTTGATAAAGGTTTTTCGCTTAACGGCAAGCACCTTAAAATATATGGCGTATGCGATCATCATGATCTGGGTTCCCTTGGCGCAGCTATTAACACCCGTGCGCTGGAAAGGCAGCTGCAAATACTGAAAGCAATGGGCTGTAACGGTATCCGTACCTCGCACAATCCGCCTGCACCTGAATTGCTCGACCTGTGCGACAAGATGGGCTTTTTAGTAATGGACGAAGCTTTCGATTGCTGGGAATGGGAGAAGGTGAAATATGATTATCACCTGTACTTTAAACAATGGCACAAACGCGACCTGGAAGACCAGGTACTGCGCGACCGCAACCACCCGAGCGTAATTATCTGGAGCATTGGCAACGAGATACCACAGCAAAGCGATACCAGCGCGCTGCGTGTTGCGCCTGAACTGGCCGCCATTGTGCACAGCCTTGACAAAACCCGGCCGCTTACCACCGCAAACAGCGACCCGAGTATTCACAATACAATCATTAAGTCGGGCGCTATAGACCTGGTAGGGTATAACTACCACGAGTATGACTATGCTAAATTTCACGACAGGTATCCCGGCAAGAAGTTCATCGCTACCGAAACAACTTCGGGACTGGAAATGCGCGGTTATTATGAAATGCCGTCAGACAGTATAAGGGTTTGGCCTTCCAGCAAGCCTTACGGCAATCCTGAGCATACCGTGTCGGCTTATGATAATACACGTCCGCCTTGGGGCTCAACACACGAAATGACCTGGAAAGTAATAAAGAAATACGATTTCCTTTCGGGCCTTTTCATCTGGACTGGTTTCGACTACCTCGGCGAACCTACACCATATTCATGGCCATCGCGCAGTTCATACTTTGGTATTATTGATCTTGCGGGATTTCCGAAAGACGTGTACTATATGTATCAGAGCGAATGGACAAATAAAACGGTGCTGCACATCTTCCCTTACTGGAACTGGAAACCAGGTCAGTTAATTGATGTATGGGCCTATTACAATCATGCCGACGAGGTAGAGCTATACCTTAACGGTAAATCGCTCGGCGTTAAAAAGAAAGTAGGCGACGATCTGCACGTTATGTGGCGCGTACCGTTCGAGCCGGGTACACTGAAAGCAGTTTCGCGTAAGGATGGCAAAGTAGTGCTCACCCGCGAGATACACACCGCTGGCGCGCCTGCCAAAATTGAACTGGTGGCCGACAGAAGTAATATAAAGGCTGATGGCAAAGATTTATCATTCGTTACCGTTAAAATTCTGGATAAGGACGGCAACGTAGTGCCAAATGCCGACAATAAGGTAGACTTTAAAGTAAAAGGCGTTGGTTTTATAGCCGGTGTTGACAATGGCGACGAAACCAATCATGATTCGTTCAAGGCCGATTACCGCAAAGCTTTCCACGGTTTGGCGCTGGCCATCATCCAGTCGAAAGGTACAGCGGGTGAGGTTACCCTTACCGCTACATCGGCAGGGTTGAGTGGCGCTACGATTACGGTGAAGGCGAAGTAGTATGCTAATCAAAAAAACGATGTCATTTCGAACCTGCATTAGCATAGGGTTTGAGCGGTCGGGGCAGGTGAGAAATCTTTTGGAAGCGACAAGTAGCCTACATGCATAGCGCATAAGATTTCTCTTCGCGCAACGCACAGCCACCCCACTGCTCATCGAAATGACATAGTTTTCTATTTATTCGGACTAAACAAAACCGGCTTGCTTTAATTAGCAAGCCGGTTTTGTTGCTTTTATACATCTCTCCTAAAAAATTACCATTTTTAACCTGATATTTAATACAACTAATACAATAAAATGAAGAACGCCATCATCACAGCGGCAACTAAAGGAATGGGCCGCGCTATAGCTACCGCTTTTGCAAAAGAAAATGTAAACCTGGCTATCTGCGCCCGCACCGAGAGCGACCTTGCCGCTTTTAAAGCCGAATTGTCATCCGTCAATCCCAATATAAAAGTGGTTACCGCTGCTGTTGACGTAAGCAAGAAAGAACAACTGCTGCAATTCGCTGAAAAGGCGGAAAAGGAGCTGGGAGACATCAGCATTATCGTAAACAATGCCGGTACGTTTATCCCAACGCCTATACTGGACGATGCAGACGATACGCTCGATATTTGCCTGGATATCAACCTGAAACCAGCCTATTTGCTGTATAAATATTTTGGTAAAAAGATGATCGCGGCAGCCGACGGGCACATTTTTAATATCTGTTCGGTGGCGTCTGTTAACCCGGTTGTTACGGCTGGCAGTTATAGTGTAACAAAATTTGCGCTGCTGGGTCTAACTAAGGTAATGAGGCTGGAGATGCAGCAACATGGCGTAAAGGTAACGGCCATTATCCCCGGATCTACATTAACCAACTCCTGGGATGGGGTACAGGTTGATAAGGATACGATGGTTTTACCGGAAGACATTGCATCGGCCGTTATGAATATTTACAGAATGAGCCCGGGGGCCAACGTTGATGAGATAATGATAAAACCCGCGGGCGGGCAGATTTAATTATAAACTAAACAAAATGGAAAAGAAATTATACAAGGACCCACACAACAAGATTATAGGTGGTGTGTGTTCAGGTCTTGCGGATTACTTCGACATGGATGTTACCATTGTCAGGCTGATATTCGCATTCGCTTTTTTCACCTGGGGCGCGGGCCTGATAACTTACATAGTACTTTGGATAGTACTGCCGCGTAAAACCTTCGGCCCTTTTACTACGCCGTCAGACCCAACTACGGTTAACTATATTGTACCGCCGGTAGTACCACCGGTTGACCCAATGCAGCCCAACCAGCCGTTTACGCCGTTCCCGCCGAAAAGGCAAAGCGATTCCGGTGGTTTAATAGTGGGGGCCATCCTCATTTTTGTTGGCCTGATAGCGCTATTGCATGAATACAATATTTTCTTTTTCTGGCACCTGCACCATTGGTTTGTGCCGATAGTATTGGTGGCGTTGGGCATATCGCTCATTATCAAAGGTCAGCAAAAGCGCCCGTGGGAGCATACCGGCTGGCACGAAACCGTTAACCAACCCAATGCGGAGGCACCAAAAGACGACGCATCAACTACTAACCCTACAACTGAACAACCATGAAGAACGATAGATTAATTCCGGGACTTATCCTGGTACTGATAGGCCTGGTTATCCTGTTCGATAACCTGGGCTATATAGACTTTTACTGGGGCGACATATTCCACCTTTGGCCATTGTTCCTGATTGTGGCCGGTGTAAACCTGGTGTTTGCCCATTCGCATTCGGCACTTACCACAGTGGTAAAGATATTGGTGGTAGTGGGGGCGTTTCTGTTCGTGCTGGTGCGTTATGGCGATTTCGGTCCAA
>JBQCIS010000414.1:0-4710 GCA_051953515.1 Mucilaginibacter sp. | reverse complement strand
AACTGTTTTTGCTCCTGATTTACCGGACCAATACGCGCATCGTCCAGCAGTTTCAGGCTCATTTTCATGGAAGCCAGCGGTGTCTTCAATTCGTGCGATATTGTTGCAATGAATGTTGTTTTTGCGTCATTCAGCCGTTGGAAATCCGTAATATTTTTCAGAACAACTACTTTACCAATCACTTTGTCGTCATTCTTCACCTCAAACACTTCCTTTTCGAAATAACTGTCGCGGTTATCGGCGAAAATTTTCATTTTATCCTGGTTGATAAACAGCATACTGCGCAGCAGGTCATTCTCAAGCGCTATGGTTGGCGCATATTCTCCGGTCAGCTTTTCTTCAGGCAAGCCAATCAGCTTACAGGCCACCTTATTGGCGAAAATGATGAACTGTTTATCGTCGATACCAATAATAGCATCGTGCATGGAGTTGATAATGGTTTCGATACGCCGCTTTTCGAACATAACGTTGGCTAAGTTGCTGCTCTCATATTCGTTCAGCTTACCGGCCATCTGGTTAAAAGCTTCTGCAAGGCCGCCAAACTCATCCTTTTCGGGGAAAATCAGCCGTTTGTTATAATTCTTATTCGCTATCTCTTTAATACCAAGCGTCAGTTCACGTATAGGATTGGCGATATAGCCCGGAAAGTTCACCACAAAACTGAAAGCAATCAGAAAGCACAGCGAACCAATCAGCGAGTCTATGATAATCCCATCTTTGGCGGTGGTATTGGCAATGGCATTTCTGCGTTCAATGCCCCCCATGTTTACCTGCATAATATCATACATCACCTGTTTCATGTGCAGGCGCAACGGGGCCATCTGTTGCGGGTTGTTATTAACGAGCTTTAGTTTTTCAAAGTCTGCCGCGAGAAGATTGGCGAGATGCAGTTCGCCGGTTTCCGTTATATTATTTTGTTCAAGTTTTACATTCTTTTCTATTGTGTTCAGTTCTGTGGCCGTTAGCACCGCATTGCCTTCCTTATCAAGCAACTGACCAATATTTTTCACATACTGCAACGAGCGGTAATTGTCCTCCAGAATGGCTTTTGAATCAGACGACAGGCGTGTGAGATAATAGTCGGCCATACCGGCACTGATGAGCGCCATCAGGAACAGGAACCCGATACCCAAACGAAGTTTATTCTTTATAGTCATGATAGTATTATATCAGGTCGGCAATCAGAGCCAAGCGAATGCCAGTTTAGAAAAATATTCACATACATCTGTAAATGAATAGATTAAAAATAAACAAGCTGAGTTCAGGAAAGAATCGAGCCTATCATTTTGATAGGGTTTATCAAAATGAGGAAGGAAAGGAAAAAACAGGAAAAGTTCTCAGTCCATGAGTCATACACCTCCAGAGGGAAAAATCGATTGTGATTGTATGGTTCGTTACCTATCGCTTCAACCGCTGTCGCTGAGGCTTTCTTTTTGTCCTGATCTAAAACGAACCAAAAGATCAAGCCGGAAAAAACCTTCTGCCCGCAGGCAAAACACCTTGGCCAGGTTTTCCGGCAGGCCTTTCCCCGCTTTTTATTGTCACTAAAAAACTTGTCATGGGTAGCAAAGCGAAGAACCATTAAACGTTGCATAGTCCGCTATGTGTGGGCAAAGGTACTTCACTGTATTAAGCATGAAAATATTTAACAATAAACTAAGCCGTAGGAGCTACCCCGCCTTCGGGCTTATTTCCTTTATTGGGTTTCTTTTTCCCTCTGAAATTGCGGCGCTTGTTATTGTTATTACGGCTATCGCCCCTTTTCTTCTCGGGAGCCTGTTTGATCAGCGTTGGGTCGCCTAATACTTCAGGCAGCGGTATGCGGCGTATTTCGCGCTCTATCATAGCCTCAATATTACGCAGCCGGCGCTGGTCGCGGTCATTCACGAAAGTGATAGCGGTACCCGTGGTTTCGACACGTGCGGTACGGCCTATGCGGTGTATATAATCTTCCGGATCAGGCGGCACATCATAATTAAGCACCAGGTCTATCCCTTCCACGTCAATACCCCTTGAAAGCGCATCGGTGCCGATGATAACGGGTAATTGCTTGTTTTTGAATTTGAGCAGTATCTCCTCACGTTCCTTTTGCTCCAGATCAGAATGGAAAGCCATTGTATCGATATGTGCCTGGCGCAGGTTTTTGTACACCTCACGCACTTTTTCTTTGGTGGATGCGAAGATAATGGAGCTTTGGTAATTGCCTTCTTTTAATATCAGCTGAACAAGCGGAATTTTCTGATGATCGTTCACCAGATATACCTGCTGGTCAATACCCACGGCAGGCTGCGAAATTGCTATGTTGATTTGCTCCGGGTTATGAAGCACCTTTTTTGCCATAGTGCGGATACGCCCTGGCATGGTGGCCGAGAATAGCAGCGTTTGACGGTGCTTGGGCAGATAGCTTACAATACGCATAATATCGTCATGGAAACCCATATCGAGCATGCGGTCGGCCTCGTCCAGTACCAGGTGTTTAACATGGTTGAGTTTTAATATACCCGAAGTAAGGTGCGCAATGAGCCTGCCCGGTGTAGCAATAATAATATTTACATTATTCTGTATGCTGCGCCGCTGCTGCTCATAAACCGAGCCGTCGCCACCGCCAAAAACAGCCACCGAGCTGATGCCTGTAAAGTAGGCCAGGCCTTCGGCTTGCTGGTCTATCTGCTGAGCCAGTTCGCGGGTAGGGGTAAGAATAAGCGTAGTGGTTTTTTCCTCATGGTTACGGGTAATCAGATCGAGGATCGGCAACAGAAACGCACCTGTTTTGCCGGTACCCGTCTGCGCACAGGCGATCAGATCATGGCCCTTTTGGATCATTGGGATGGCTTCTGCCTGAATGGGTGTAGGGGTAGTGTATCCCATACTGAGCACGCCTTCCAATAGGTGCTCGTTAAAATTAAAATCGTGGAATGTCAACGCTGTCTGTTAAAAATGCAGCAAGATAGGTAAAAATGTTGGGAAAGAGAGGCAAGAGTCAAGAAGTAAGCGTCAAGACAGAAAAACATTGAACGCCGGATGTCCAACATCGAATACCGAACCATAATTTCGATATCCGACGTTCAGCATTCGACATTCAATTATTCAATATAATCCTTCACGATTGTATATAACTCTTCAATTGCTCTATCGTCTCCAGGTGCGAGCAGATGGTTTCAGTAACCAGGTCGTTAATGGAGATAATACCGCACATCTCGTCATTGGCAAAAACAGGCAGGTAGCGTATGTTTTCTTCACTCATAATGTGCATACAGGTTTCAATGGAGCTTTCGGGGGTAATACGCGGCAGGCCGGTGCTCATGATTTCGCGCACAGGTGTTTCGTGCGATGATTTACCATGCAGTATTACTTTACGGGCGTAATCGCGTTCAGTAAGCAAACCTGCGTAGTTGCCATGTTCAGTTATTACAACTGAGCCAATATTTTTATCGGCCATTAGCTTAAGCGCTTCTAAAACAGTGGTATCGGCGCTGATGTTGTAAACACCGCCGCCTTTCCGGTTAAGGATGTCAGATACTTTTTTCATAATCGGTAGTAAATGGTTGACTAATCAGGTGTATGGTAAATTTAATAAACGCAACCCATTAAAACAAAAAAAACCTGAAATTGAACAGGTTAACCGTTGCGTAATAATATTTATACAAATGCGTTTGTTATTCTGTTGCAGAAATTTTCTAATTATGTATATACATCTTTGCTAAAACGTAATATATTTAGCAACCGGGATGTATTGTGGCTTTACAACATCCGTAATTTAATAACCAATGAAAAAATACCTGTTCGCTGCCCTTGCTGTTGCCGGGTTTAATGGCGCATTATTTGCGCAAACGCATGACAAGCTCACCTCCAAAGAAAAAAAAGAAGGATACGTACAGCTTTTTGATGGTAAAACAACCAATGGCTGGCACCGCTACAATGCCACCAACGCAGGCGCATGGAAAGTGGTTGACGGCGCTTTGCAATTAGATACAGCCAACCATACCGACCGTGGCGACCTGATCACTAATGGCGAATACGGGAACTTTGAGCTGAAACTGCAATGGCGCATAGCACACGGGGGCAACAGCGGTATCATTTTTCCGGTACATGAGGATAAGCAATACTCCGCCACTTATTTAACCGGCATGGAAATGCAGGTGCTGGACGATAAGGAAGCCGACGATAACAAACAGGAAAACCATCTTGCCGGATCGCTTTATGATATGATTGCGCCTATGCACCACGCTAAACCTGCCGGTGAATGGAACGCGGTGACCATCCGTAAGGAAAATGGTCACATCACTTTCTGGCTCAATGGCGAAAAGGTGGTAGAAGTGCAAATGGGCAGCGCCGAATGGAAAGAACTGATAGCAAAAAGTAAATTCAAAAGCTGGAAAGAGTTTGCTACCTACCCTAAAGGACATATCGCTTTGCAGGATCACGGAGCAGTGGTTGCTTACCGCGATATCAGGATAAAACAACTGTAATTTCGTTTAAATTTATTTATATATTTACCGCGGGCCATCCGTCTGCCCGGACTGCTAAAACAGTTTAACAATTATAAATTTTAAGAGTATTTAATAGTCGTATGAGCGATTTTGAGATCAAAAAATCATCTACCGTTTACGATGCGGTAATTGTTGGTTCAGGTGCCGGCGGAGGTATGGCCGGTTATGTTTTGGCCCATGCCGGCCTGAAAGTGCTGATGCTTGAAGCAGGGCCATTTTT
>JBQCIS010000413.1:0-14029 GCA_051953515.1 Mucilaginibacter sp. | reverse complement strand
ATGCACTTCTTTTAAGCGGACAAGATTGGCGCGTTGCTGTTCTTTGCTGTCCCATTTCACATAATCGCCATAATCATGATTGCCCAATACCGAGAATTTGCCATACGGTGCAGTTAACCTGGCGAACGATGGTATCCACCGTTCCATTTCCGAGGCTCGGTTATTTACCAGTTCGCCGGTAAACAGGATGAGGTCGCTGTGCTGGTCATTTACAATGGAGATACCTTTTTCAACGCCTTTTACACTGGTAAAGCTACCCGAATGAACGTCAGACAATTGCGTAAGGGTGAAACCATCAAAGGCCTGCGGCAGGTCATCAAAATATAGGGTTACCCGGTGCACCTGGTAATGGTGGCGCCCCTGCGTAAGGCCAAAAATTAGTCCAAAAAACGGGATTGCCGCAATACCGAGCGCCAGCCATGCTTCCCATACGCTTATAGATGGTTTATCTGCAAATACGCGTGCAATGTCTTCCAATATTAAAACGGGTGTAGCAACCAGTTTAGGGATAAGAGAAAGCAGCATTAGCGCCATTAAAAACGCCACAAGCCTTTGCGGACTACGACCGGCAATTCGAAAAAACATGATGGATATAAAACCCAAGGCCAGCAACAGATCAACCAACCAGTAGGCCCATGAAATAAATTCGTTTGTTGTTAGCGCCTTTACTACCTGGAAGAAACAGAAATCAACAATTAGCCAGAGTGCTATGATGAATGGAATGCGTTTAGCCATATACTATAGATAACAAAACATAAGCTGATAACATATACGCCTTATGCCTGTTTTGTTATAAGGACGAATGAGAGTGAAAAAGATTTTAAAATAATTAATTAAATATCAATTTTCAATTTGAAAATTGATTGGCAGCGTATAATAACTGCGAACGTGTTTACCATTAACCTCACCTGGAATCCATTTTGGCATCTTTTTTACAACCCTTAAAGCCTCTTCATCAAATATTGGATGTAGTTTCTTTGTTATCTTAAAATGAGTAAGAAGCCCATTCTTCTCTACAATAAATGACAAATAGACCTTTCCCTGTACATTCAATATCCTTGACTTATCAGGCCAAATCAGATTTTTATGCATGAAGTTTATATAAGCTTTTTTGCCGCCAGGGAATTGAGGCAATTTTTCAGGCTCTTTATAGACACCATACTTATCGGGAAAGATTGATGAATCATCAATAAAAGGCATATTGTTAGAAATTACCATAGTATCACTATGTTTTATTTGTTGTGCCTGCGTGTTTTTAAACACTAAAACAAGAAGTAGAACAACAAATAGTTTACAATCTAACATATTGCAGAAAACTAACTCTCCCTTACCAATAAACTATCGGCAAAATCATGCAAATATTGCTTATGCGCAGCTGGCAGGTTTATCTGCTCTAAGGCTGCAAATGCTTTATCTGCATAAGCCTGCATGGCGGTTTCGGCGTATTGGCGTATTTGCAGTTCGTTATATATCCTGGTAACAGAAGTCACTTTTTCGGCCGTATCAAATTTGGTTTCGGCTAATAAACTATCCAGTTCTGCAGCTTGTTCGCCTTTCGCCAGTTCAAGGGCTTTTATCAGCAGGTAGGTTTTTTTATTGGAGATGATATCGCCACCAACCTGTTTACCAAATTTTTCCGGATTGCCGTATACATCCAGAATATCATCCTGAAGCTGGAAGGCTACGCCAAGATTTACACCGAAATCGCTTAACAGATCGGCATCCTTATTCGGCGCACCGCCTATCAATGCACCTATTTTTAATGCGCCGCCCAATACAACAGCAGTTTTCAGGCGGATCATGTTGAGGTATTCATCAATACTTACATTGCTTTGCGTTTCGAAATCCATATCTATCTGCTGCCCCTCGCAAACACCTACCGCTGTTTCATTAAAAATATTCATAATGGGGCGCAGTACATCATCGTCAACCTGCATCATCAGTTCATAGCCTTTCACCAGCATTACGTCGCCGGATAGTATGGCTACATTGCGATTCCATTTCTCATGCACAGTGGTTTTTCCCCGGCGGATCGGCGCATTGTCCATTATGTCATCATGCATCAGCGTGAAGTTATGGAACACCTCAATAGCCAGCGCAGGGCTTAATGCCTTATTGATATCGCCGCCAAATAATTCGCAGGCCATCAGCAGTAATGCCGGACGCATACGCTTGCCGCCAAGCGCGAGTATGTAACTGATCGGTTCGTAAAGCTGGGCCGGATATTCTGGAAAAGATAAATTATCTACCACATCGGCAATTATGCCCTGTAAGTCACTCAGTTCGTGCACGTTTTATTTATTGATTTGCTGAATTATTGAATTATTGATTTCATTCAATAAATATTATTCCTGTATTAGTGAAAAATCTATCTGCTTCTTGGTAAGATCAACGTTTTTTACACGTATCCTTACCTCATCGCCCAGGCGGTAAACCTTCTTTTTACGTTGGCCGATGATGGCGTAGTTTTTCTCGTCTAAAGTATAAAAATCGTCGGTAATTTCGCGCAGACGTATCATGCCCTCGCATTTATTTTCGATGATCTCCACATACATGCCCCATTCGGTTACCCCCGAAATTACGCCGCTATATACCTGTCCTACCTGATCGCGCAGGTATTCGGCCTGCTTATATTTTACCGAGGCACGTTCCGCATCGGCTGCCTTTTTTTCCATTTGTGAGCTGTGCTGGCACAGTTTCTCATAAAAATCGGCATTGGCCGACTGCCCGCCATTAAGGTAATGAAACAGAAGCCGGTGTACCATTACATCCGGGTAACGGCGTATGGGCGACGTAAAATGCGTGTAATGGTCAAAAGCCAAACCATAATGACTGGTGGATTTGGTGGTGTAAATAGCCTTCGCCATAGAGCGGATGGCCAATTGCGTAAGTACATTTTGCTCTTTTTTACCTTCCACATCTTCCATCAGAAAGTTCAATGAACGGGCAGTTTCCTTGTCGTTCTTCATATTGATCTTGTACCCGAAACGCGCCGCGAAATGTGCAAAATTAGCCAGCGATTCGGGCTTAGGCGAGTCGTGCACGCGGTAAACAAACGTGTATTTATGCTTGCCTTTGCCCATTTTGCTCACATGCTCAGCCACCTTTCTGTTAGCCAGCAGCATAAAATCCTCTATCAGCTTATGGGCATCTTTACGCTCTTTTACATAAACACCAATCGGTTTACCATCCTGATCGAGCTTGAACTTTACTTCCGTAGTTTCAAAGCTGATGGCACCATTTTTAAATTTACGGTCGCGCAGCTTATGGGCCAGATGATTAAGTTTTTCTATCTCCTCCACATAGTCACCTTCCTTAGTTTCTATCACCGTCTGCACTTCTTCATAAGTAAACCGGCGGTTAGAGTGGATGATGGTTTTTCCATACCATTCGCTTAATACGTGCGCTTCCTCATTCAATTCAAAAACCGCCGAAAAGCACAATTTATCTTCATTGGGGCGGAGCGAACATAATCCGTTCGATAATCTTTCGGGTAACATCGGTATCACCCGGTCAACCAGGTAAACAGATGTACCACGGTCAAGCGCCTCCTTATCCAAAGCAGAATCCGGCCCGATATAGTGCGACACATCGGCAATGTGGATGCCCACCTCGTAATTGCCGTTCTCCAGCTTTTTAAAGGATAGCGCATCGTCAAAATCCTTGGCGTCAAACGGGTCGATGGTAAAGGTCACTATCTCCCTGAAATCACGGCGGCGCGCAATTTCCTCTTTACTAATAACATCAGCTATCGATTCTGATTCACCTTCTACCTCCGCAGGGAACGATAGCGGAAAACCGTATTCCGCCAGTATGGCGTTCATTTCGGTGTCGTTAGCGCCCTGCTCGCCTAAAATATGCTTTATCCTGCCAACGGGGTTTTTCGCCCCTGCCGGCCAGTCGGTAATCTCGGCAACTGCCTTGATGCCATTTTTAGCCCCGTTCAACTCGGCTCCCGGGATAAAAATATCATGCATCATTTTGCGGTCATCCGGTATAAAGAAGGCAAAATGTTCGCTCAACTTTACAATACCGGTAAACTCCATTTTGGCGCGCTGTAATATTTCTATCACCTCGCCCTCTTTGTTTTTACCCTTGCTTTTAGCGTAAACGTAAACCTTTACTCTGTCGCCGTTAAGTGCGTTGCGCAGCTTACGCGGCGCCACGAATATATCATTCTCAAACTCATCGTCGGTCACAATAAATGCCGATCCATCGTTGGTCATATCCACCCGGCCTTCCACAAAGGTTTTAAGTTCGATAAGCTGAAACTTGCCCGGCGAAAGTTCGCTAAGCACTTTCTTCTGTTTTTCTTCCTTTAAAATTTCCAGTATAATATCGCGTGCTTCAGGATCGCGCACGTTCAGTTTGGCCGAAACCTGTTTATAATTCAGCGGTGTGTTTCCGTTCTGCTCAAAAACATCCAGCACCATTTGGGTGAGTACATGTTTTACCGACGACGCGCTGCTTTTCTTCTTTGACATAGATAACGTTTGCAGCAAAGGTAGAGATTAGTGGGTAGAGATTAGAGGTTGGACGTTATAGATTAGTAAAAAAATTATACCGGCCTGCACATACTGGCTTCAATTTATAACTGAAACCAGTCGGAGAAAGCCAGTATAGATGGAGCCGAATCACCAATCTCTAATAAATAAAACTTCCATCGCCTCTGCGCTGCATTATTTTGCCGTTTCGTTTTGGTGCGCCGCTCCATTTTTGCAGGTTGAGGCGGAAACTTACCATTACGTACCTGCTCAGGGCATTGGTTTTGGTATCGGTATATCCGGTTGGGGTGATCACTTTGTTTACAAAGTTGTTTTGATCGAGCAGGTCGAACGCCTGTATACTTAGTATGCCGTTGTGTTTTTTGAAAAGTTCTTTTTCAACAGTCGCGTTTATAACAAACGGGTTTTTGGTAAGGTTCTGGCTTATACCCGTCACATAATTCTTACTGGCGTTATAACCAAACATCCATGTTTTCAGGAAATAGAAGCGGCCGGTAACATTCAAAGCCAGCGTTTTGGTATCCACATAAATGGCACCCGGCAGCGTGTTGGATGACTTGGTTACCGCATAAGAAACATACGGGTTTACCTCCAGCCAGTCGTTCGGGTCAATACGCGGACCAAAACGCTCGTTGTAGCTCCACGTGTCAGAATAGTTCTCTACATTGTTACTCATTGCCACGTTGTGCCCGTATGCAACGTTACCATTCAGTTCAAGGTTATAAGCGCGGTTATCATATTGCTTGGCCAGGTTATAGTTGGCACTGATATTATAGCCGCCATTTAAGTTAATATAGTGTGTAAACGGAATATAAGTTGTATCCCGACGGCCTTTTTTAGTAAGGTACTCAGGCACCAGCACGTTATTGTTCACCACCTGGTTGTTAATAAACGAGGCATTAATATTGGTAGAGAAGTTGAAATGCGAATCGGCCATATAGTTGTTATAAGTGGTCATGATGCTGTGCGTGAACGACGGCTTCAGATCCGGGTTGCCTACTATAGGGTTTTGCGGGTTGGTATAATCGGTAAAAGGCTGCAACTCGTTAAACGTGGGCTCGTTTGGCGTGCCTGAATAATTAATGGCAAACCTCTCCGTACGCGACCAATTGTACTGAAAACGGAAGATCGGCACAACGTGAAAATTAGATTGCTCAATCGGATCATGTCCCTGGCGCTGGCCTTGCAGTAAGGTTGGGATGGCCGTAACACCTAAAGACAAATTATATTTAATTTTATTGAGCCGGTAATTGAGCGCAAAACGCGATTGCACAAAAGAATAAGAGTAAACGTTTGTCAGGCTATCTATCGGCAGATTACGGTTCAGGCTATCAACATTATAGGTATAAGCGTTGTTATTATAACCGTGGTAAATATATTGCGCATTAAACTCTAATTGCGAAAGCATTGTAAGCGGCTCAACGTATGTTAAGCTGGCGCGATAATTATGAGTGAGGCTTCCGCGCTCGATAATACGATGTACCAATGAATCGAGAAACTGGTTATTGGCCGTTCTTAACGTATCCTGATAATATAAAATGTGGTTATCCTCGGTATTGGTTGTGGTGGTTTTAGAATAGGTATAGCTTAACTGTAATGATATATTACGCCTCTTCTTTTTAAACAAGTGCTGATAGAAAACAATAGCGCCGTAGCTTGGGTTGGGCGTGCTGCTTGTTGAATTATTCAGGGATGTTTGATTAATAAAACCTGAATCATACACCTGCGAGGTGTTAACACTATTATTATCCGAATAGCTGAAATTTGGTTTAATGCGCATATAGTTGGAGCTATCGATATTGTACTCCATATCAAAATTCAGGTTATGGGTGATCGACCGGTTGTTGCCCATGCTGTTATTGACAAAATTGGTTGTTCCCAAGGTACTGTACTGTTGCCCATCGCTGTTTACAATAGAGTATACGTTGTTGTAGTTGTAATTATAGCTTGCGTTTACCTCTATTTTCTTACCCCAGTCGTCGCGGTAATCAAATGAGGGTGTAAATGTTTTGGTTGTACCGCCGCTGCCCCCGTTGCTGCTGGTACTACTGCCTAATGTACCGCCCGATCCGGCATTTAATCCGGTACTGGCAACACCATTTATGGTATTACGGAAATTAGCAATTACCCCTATCTGCTGATTGGCATTGATGCGCTGCAAAAACAAACGGTCGTCAAACCTGTCGTCGTTGCCTTCGCCTGCTGTAATGCGACCAATGTTTCCTACCGATCTGTCCATACGGGTGGTAATGTTCAGCACCTTTTGCGGCGTGCCGTCTTTTACCCCGGTACGAGCGGCCTCGTCGCCGTAATCGTCCACTACCTGTATTTTTTCTACAATATCCGCAGGCAGTGTTTGGATAGCCTGGGCTACGTTTCCGCCGGCATAGTCCTTACCATTCAGGCGGGCCTTTGTTACCTGCTGCCCCTGGTGAGTGAGCGTACCGTCTGATCCTACTTCCATTCCTTCCATTTTGCTCAACAGTTCGTCAACCGTGGCATTTTCACGAACTTTATAATCACTGGCGCGGTACTCAACCGTGTCGGTTTTATAAGTAATACTGGGCGTGCCGTTGATATTCACCTGGTGCAGCATCTTCGATTCAGCCTTGATAATGATCGGATCAAGTACGATTTTCTTCGCCACATCATTATTTAAATATTTACGTGTAGTGGTCTTATAGCCGATCTCCGATACGCTAAGCACAAAAGTAGCCTGTTTTACTTCCTTAAAAACAAATATGCCGTCGGCATTAGTAGCAGTGCGCAGCGTATCTTTTTTAGACATGAGCGTAACAATAGCGCCGATAACGCTATTGTCCGTCGAGTCCTTCACTATACCGCTCACCTCGCGCAATGGAATAGGCGGAGGCAAAGGCGCATTACCTCGGGACGATTGACGGGTGCGGAAACCGCCTTGCGCAAATAAATTGGCTGATAAAAATAAAAGGATAAGGATAGGGTAAAGTCTTTTCATATAGTTATCAGCAATTATTTACCAGCGGTTACTGCTAAAGCATATTTGGCCCAAAAATCGGTAGCAATGGTAATATCATCTGAATCGGGTTCGTTCCGTAGACCAAAGCCTCCGAAGCCGCCGCCACCACCACCGCCTCTTCCACCAAAACCGCCGCCACCGCCATCAATGCTGATGTTGCCCACTTTAACCATATTAAGATTAAGCTGCAAGCCATTCACTTTTATATTGTAGGCAATCTCTTTCTGATCGGCAGGTATCTTCAGCATTGCCAGCGGAATAGCCAGTTCAGCGGTATAATTGCCTTTATCGTCAATATTGGATGCTGCCTTTATACCGTATTCATTGTAGATGGAGATCAGCGTATCGGTAATTTCTTTAAAACCTATAGCACTTATTTCCTTGCCGGTGGCCAGTGTTTGCCGTTGCTGTGCTACTATGGCTGCGGTATCAGGTTTATCCTGATCCTGCCCGAAACCACCACGCCGGCCACGTCCGCCGCGACCAAAGCCTCCCGCCCTGCTTATAACGGGATAAGTGACAATAAAAGCATCCTTATCCCTTTTCCGACCGGCAGTATTAATAGTGAGGCTGATACCTCCGGCCAGTATTTTGGGGTTATAGTTAAGATCGTCTGATTTTATTGCGAGATAAAGGAATTTATCATCGTTAGCTATAGAGTACCACAGCTTAACGGTTTTGTTGTAAGCCTGTAACGCCGTTCCCCATTCGGATAGTTTTCCATCAATTTTCATCCCCTGGGGCGCCCACATACTGCCTTGTTGTGTATTGCTTACTTTTTGTGCAAATACGTTACTTGAGGCTATAAACAAAATGACAAATAAAATCGATTTATTATGTCGCAATGGCCGTTTCATAAATTAGTAATTGGTATAAGTGTTTAACTTTGATGTGAAGTTACCGCGAAAGTTTAGGAAAAATTTTATTGTCACATATATGTTGCCTGCATGTAATGCAATTGTTGCAAAAAGTGCCAAATAGCACTAGAATACAACATTTATCAACACAAAATGCGCTAATTAAAATGTGAGATTCACAATAGATCAGGCGGGATTTTCAGATTTACCTTCTTCCACCACTGCACCTTCTTTTGCGGCCGGTGCAACAGGACATGGATATCCGAACAAGCAACGGTTTTTGATCATATCGGCAACTTCAAGCGGCACAAACTCCTCCCAGCCATTGGCACCTTGTTTAATAAGATCGAGCACCTTGTTGGTATCTACCTGCAGGTTTTTTTCGTTGTAATGGCTGATATCCTCTATCTTGTTATTGGTAATGAGATAGCGGTAAAGATCGATAAGGTGCGGCGGCGGATAAAACCTGAGGCAATTCTTGATCACGCCATCGCGAAGTGTAGGGTAAATATACAGCTTCACTTCACGGCTGAACAGTGTAGCAAAGGATTCAAGGATACCGCCGGGCAGATCTTTATAATGTTCTTCCGAGAAGATATATTCAAGGTTGGGATAACCCAAAACCACACCCATTTTTAGTTTGGTGATCTTCGAAAGATAAGCAACCAGTTTATAATACTCGTGAAAGTTAGAGATCAACACCGTTTGTCCTAATGAACAGAGAATATCTACCCTATCGAGGAAATCTTTTTCGTCTATCTCGCCGGTATCATCTGCATTGCGCTCTTTTAAAGCCTGTAGCGTTAGCTCTGTTATTACCACAATGTTCTCCTTGTTCACGTCAGGCTCCTGCTTAAACTGCTTGAGGCCGTTTTGCAGCATATCGATATGCACATTAATAACCGGCCTGAAACGGCCGCGTACCAGCATGATGTGTTTTTTATACAGCACTTCTGAAGGCTGCTGATTTTTACCATCCGGACCGAACACTGCGGCATCTGAAAAGCCATATTTCACCAGGAAAAGGCTCATCAGGCGGTTATCGATCTTTTGAAAATCCGGACCCTCAAATCGGATCATGTCAATCTGTATCCTGTCCTTTGACAGTTCATCCATCAATGACAGCAAAAACACCAGCGGATTATCATGATAATAGAAACAGGCATAAATCAGGTTAACACCTAATATGCCCACTGCCTGCTGTTGCATGTTATTATCAAAATCAAGCAGCTTTACGTGCAACACTACGTCATTGTATTCGCCGCCTGGTTTTAGCTGGAAGCGTACCCCCATCCAACCGTGACCCTCGTTAGTTTTGTAGTAATTGAGGGCCGACATGGTATCAGAAAACGCAAAGAAAGTTGTGGTTGCGCCCCGTTGCTCGTTCAAGCGCTCTATCAGCAGGCTATATTCGTGATCGAGCATGGATTTGAGGCGCTGCTCGCTCACATATCTGCGCACTTGCTGTACACCATAAATCGCGTCGGAAAAGGTCATGTCATAAGCCGACATGGTTTTGGCAATAGTACCCGACGAAGCGCCTGCCTTAAAAAAATTGGCCGCCACATCCTGCCCCGCGCCTATTTCGGCAAATGAACCGTAAATTTCGGGATTAAGATTAATGGCAAGTGCTTTTTGCTTCGTGCCGATGTCTGATTTATAGGTAATGGCAGTCATAAAGCCGGGGTATTTTAGTCGCTGAAACCGTTATAAGCTACGGATGAAATTTGATGCAAAGGTACTATTTTTTGCCAAAACAGCTACGGCAATCTTCTAAATCCATTGCATGAGACCTTGTTTTTGCGCATTAATTTTTGATTGATAGCCGCTAAATGCCTTACCTCATCTTCTTTATAAGTGATACAACAGGGTTATTTTACAAGCATTGCCTTAAACGCAACGCTATCGCCCCTAAAGGCATCAAAATCCACATAACTACCGATACCGCTCACCCTTGCCGTTTCCGAATGTTGCCAAAACCGCCACTTCACCCCCTGCTCCACCTGTAATTCGGGGTGATTGTAATGGGCTATCCACAGGGAATAGTCGTTAAAATAGCCGGCAAGGTAATCAGAATAAAAGCTCAGCTGAGTATAAATAATAGGCTTTACCCCTGTTTTCAGATACACGTAGCTCAAAAATGCCTGCAACTGTTTATGCAGCATATCGGGTGTTTGCTTATCAAGCGTTTCCACGTCCACAACCGGAGGCAGGTCGCCCGGCTCTATTGCCACATTTTGCAAAAAGAAAATCGCCTGCCATTTGCCATCGCGGTTAGCCCTGAAAAAATGATAGGCGCCCGTTATAATACCATTCTTGGGCGCTTCGCGCCAGTTGCGCCTGAAATACGGATCGACCTTCAATATGCCTTCTGTAGCTTTTATAAAGGCAAAGCTGATGTTAATACTATCTTCATGCATGGCATGCACGCGATGCCAGTCTATGCGCCCCTGCGCGTAGGAAACATCAATACCATGTATCTTGTATTGCGACGGGATGTGTATACCAAAACTTTTATACACGCGGTAATGCGGATTAGTACCCAGATCACGCAACCATTGCCAGCCCGAGGAAAAGAAACGCGCTACATACCCGTAATAAAAAGGCGAGGTAAGGATAAAGATGATAGCAATAATTATAATTCGCCAACTTGGGCCATCGGGTTTTTTCTTATTCACTGGTGGCTTTCGCTTGGTAGTTTTCTTCTGATTTGGCACTTTGTAAAAATAAAAAAGCTGAGCCATTGGCAGTTGAATAATTTGTAAAAACTCTTTTTAAAAATTATTTGCATCAACAATTTAAAAGTCTACCTTTGCATTCCCTTTCGGGATGTAGCGTAGCCCGGTATCGCGCCACATTTGGGATGTGGAGGCCGCAGGTTCGAATCCTGCCATCCCGACACCGGCAAATTCAAAAGCCCTTGACTATAATCAAGGGCTTTTTTGTTGCTAACGCGAATCCTTCAAATTGCATATACTAATTAAAAAGACTACAGTCTTGCCTGATTAGGGAATAGCAATTTCATTCAAACAAACATGACGCATTGTTCTTCGGGTAACATTATGGGCATCTTCATCATTTCTTTCCTTTAAAAATAGCTGCAAATCATATCCATTATGATAAATCTCATAAGTAGCGATGATTAGCGTCATTCAACAGGCTTTGGCCACTGGGTAATTTTACCACATGAGTGCCATTCTTACCGTCACATTTAACCCCGCACTGGACAAGAGCTTTATAGTTGAAGAGCTGCGATCTGGACGAAAATTACCCTGTACAAAACCTGCGTTCGAGGCCGGAGGCGGCGGTATTAATGTGGCCCGGGCAATAAAACAACTGGGCGGTGACGTAACTGCTTTATTTTTGGCAGGCGGCCCAAACGGTGAGGAACTGTCGCGGATACTGAATGAAAAAAAGGTGCCGTTTTTTCGCGTGGCTATAAAAGGTGCAACCCGCGAAAACATCATTATCAGCAATCGTATCCCACCAGCGCAATATTTATTTGATCTTCCGGGGCCTTCGGTTACACGGGCTGAATGGAAAAGATGCATTGAAGTGGTAAGGCAAACCAGTTGTCGGTTTATTGTTGTTAGCGGTAGCCTGCCGCCAGGTGTTCCATTAACCATTTACCGGGAGATTGCTGTTATTGCCCGAAAAAAAAATGCAAAGCTGATAGTGGATGCCTCCGGCCCTGCGTTGCAGGCCGCCCTGGATGCGGGTGTTTTTCTTGTCAAACCCAATTTGCGGGAAATTACTACTCTGGCCGGATCCGATGCAACAGAAACAGCTGCTATAGCTGCAGCGCAAAAATATATAGCCGAAGCACATTGCAGCTATGTAATGGTTTCCCTTGGTGCTGCCGGTGCCCTCCTAATCGAAAAAGATAATATCCTCCGTATTCATCCTCCCCATATCAGCGTAAAGGGTACGGTTGGCGCCGGCGACTGTCTGTTAGCCGGATTAGTGCTGGCATTAACACAAAACAAAACTATAGAACAAGCCGCAGAATACGGCGTAGCCTGCGGCACTGCCGCAACCCTGTATGAGGGAACCGCGCGGTGCAATAAAATACAGGCCAAACGGCTTTATAAGGTTATGAAGCATAAACAAATCCATTTAACAACATAAAATCAGATACACATGAAAGCATTAGTTTACCATGGCCCCGGCAAAAAAAATTTAGAGGAAAAACCTGATCCTAAAATACTCAAACCAACCGACGCTATCGTGCGCATATTAAAAACAACCATTTGCGGCACCGATCTGCATATTTTAAAAGGAGATGTGCCGGAAGTGACGGACGGCCGGATTATAGGCCATGAAGGTGTTGGTGTTATTGAAGAGACAGGCAGCGCCGTAAGCAATTTTAAAAAAGGCGACCATGTTTTAATCTCTTGTATCACATCATGCGGAAAATGCACATTTTGTAAAAAAAGCATGTATTCGCATTGTGAGGATGGCGGTTGGATATTGGGGCACCTGATTGATGGCACTCAGGCCGAACGTGTACGGATACCTCATGCGGATAATAGCCTGTATCCTATACCAAACGGTGCTGATGAAGAGGCGCTAACCATGCTGAGCGATATTCTACCCACCGGTTTTGAATGTGGTGTACTCAATGGTCAGGTAAAACCTGGCGATACCATTGCTATAGTAGGCGCAGGTCCAATTGGTATAGCTGTATTACTGACCGCGCAATTTTATTCGCCGGCCGAGATCATTATGATCGATCCGGATGAAAACCGGCTTGCCATAGCTGCAAAATTCGGTGCAACGCAATTAGTAAATCCAGGGAATACCGAGCCGGTGGCACGCGTGTTGGAATTAACCGAAAAAAAAGGTGTTGATGTAGCCATTGAAGCAGTTGGTATACCACAAACTTTTGAACTTTGCGAGGAAATTATTGTGCCGGGTGGCCATATAGCCAACATTGGCGTGCATGGTAAAAGTGCCGAATTACACCTGGAAACCCTTTGGTCGAAAAATATTACCATCACCACACGTTTGGTGGATACAGTGTCTACCTCATTACTGCTAAAAATGACCAGCAGCAAAAAGATCAACCCTTCTGCCCTTATCACACACCGCTTCCGATTTGACCAGTTGATGGATGCCTATGAGACCTTTAGCCATGCAGCCGATCAGAAAGCACTAAAAGTGATCATTTACAACGATTGACCATTATATGACCGGCTCCGTTTTCATAATGGGTACAACTACCGATGCCGCACGCCTGACAGTCGCGCTGGACTTGTTGGTAAGATTACCGACGGACGGGGAAAATGTTGTTTATTACAAACCGTTGATTAACCTTGAAGAGGATGCGCCCGGGCGAGCCGCCATAAGGGCAGTTATTCGTTTTTTTGCTCCTCACGCAACTACACGACATTATCATGCTGTCGGCCGTGAAGCTGCCGTTATGGGTCGAAAAGAACTGATCGACCTGATTGTGGCGAAGTATAGTAAGCTTGCCCGAGTGCATAATTGGGTAGTTATTCAGGGAACCGACTATTGGCCTGAATCCGGCGCCTTTGAAGCCGACTTTAACCTGGAGATTGCACAACATTGCGGTGCGCCCGTTTTATTGGTACTGAAAGCATCAGGACGGCTGCCTGCCGCCGTTGCAGTTGAAGCAAGGGATATGGCTGAAAAGCTTGCCAGCCGAA
>JBQCIS010000412.1:0-21703 GCA_051953515.1 Mucilaginibacter sp. | reverse complement strand
GGGCATAGTATTTTATCGAATCTTCGGTAGAGAAGGTAGTATCGCGGTCGCCGTTCCAGGTGAAAACCGTCATTCGCTTTTTGGTCTGGAAGTATTTCTTCACCTGATTGGTGTCGCTCTTGAATTTCCGCATCAGTACGTTATAGATCGGCAATTGTTGCTCGTACTTCTGTACAAAGTCAGGTATTTCATGGCCGTCGAAATCACGCCACGGATTGCGTTTGCCCCAATAGTCGTTAAAGCGTTTTTGCAGCATCTTCATCTTTTCTGCCACCGCTTCTTCTGCATATTGCTGCATGTGCGAATCGATAGAAGTATAGATCTTCAAACCATCGGTATACAGATCGTAATTATTGTCGTGGCACCACTTGCGCAGCCAGCGTCCAACGGCTTCACGCAGGTAAGAATCGCCATGAGACAGATCGGCTACATAGCTTAAATTGAGGTTCAATTCTGTAGCTGAATATTTATCAAAATCAGCTTTGCTGAGGGAGCCATTCTTCATCATCTGGCCCAAAACAACGTTTCGCCTTTCCTGTGAACGTTCAGGATTGCTGATAGGGTTGTAGGCTGAAGTACCCTTGAGCATACCGATAAGCGTTGCTGCCTCGGCGGGGTCTAACTTATCGGGTGTTTTGTCAAAATATTTCAGTGATGCCGTTTTTATGCCGAATGAGTTATGGCCAAAAGGCACTGTATTTAAATACAGTGTGAGTATTTGCTGCTTGCTATAAACATGCTCAATTTTTAAAGCTGTAAGCCATTCCTTACATTTATAAACGATAGTACGGAAAAAGGGGACATGCCTGATAATACCCTGCGACCTTCTGCGGCGCGTTTCAAATAGGTTTTTAGCCAATTGCTGTGTAATGGTACTACCGCCGCGTTTTTCGCCGCCTGTAGCCGTAGAAAACATACTCCCCATAAAACCTATCAGATCGATACCGTGATGCTTGTAAAATCGTACGTCTTCAGTAGCGATAAGGGCGTTAATGAGGTTGGGGGATATTTCTTTATAACTAACAGGTGAGCGGTCTTCGCGAAAATATTGGCCTATCAGTTTACCATCAGCAGTATAAACCTGTGATCCTACGGATAATACAGGATTTTTAATTTCCTCTATATCAGGTGAGTGCCCGAATAAATTGAGGAAATTTAATTCGATAGCACAGAAAAATAGAATAATAAAATAAAAAAATATTGCAATGTACCGCAGAAAACGGTTTTTGATGCGTCTGAACATTCGGTAAAGATGTAAAATAATAGGCCTAAATCATAGCCCGGTAACAATTTTTAACAACGCAATAATAAGGCGTAAATTTTACACAAACGGCTGAAAGGGGGAATTTGTTATAAATTATTTCTTTTTCGCCTTTGACTTTGAAGGCTCTGCGATCTTGTTAAAGGCTAAGGCATTGTTTATCCAATAATCAAAGTCTTTACGCGTTTTTAAAACATCTTCGCTTACAAATACACAATTCTTCATTACGCGCCCGTTATGCATCATCGACCGGGTACCATTCAGCTCCAGCGCTTCTTCATATATATCCGGAGCGACCCTGCACATAATCTCGTTTTTATTGACGCAAATGCACATTTTTCCTTCCACCATAAAACACGTTCCGGCAAACATTTTCTTTTCTTCAACTTCAGGAAGATCAGCAAATGCTTCACGGATGATGTTGGCTAAACGTTCGTTCGCTGGCATAAAGAAGGTGTTTTTTCAAATATAAACCATTCAGGTTATTATTTAAAAAAGAGTGTCATGCTAAAGTTCTCGAAGCATGTGGGCAAAAATTTTACGCTCACTATTCGAGAATCTCAGAGGACACTCTTTCTTATTGTCTACGAAAACGTTTCTACCGAAATAATCAATCAATGCTTATTTCATCCGCAAATATGTACGACGGGCTGCCATGGTTATCGTGCCATTCAGGCAGCGGGCCGTATTGCTTGGCAATGATCTTAATATATCGGGCATTAGTGTGCAGATCAGCCTTAAACTCCTGGGTTTGCGGGGTAAGATCTTTAACATCAACCTTGGTATCTACGGTGGTAACCAGTTTATAATTCTTGCCGTCATCTGATGCCCAGTATTGCACATACCGTGGGAAAACGATCCATGAGCGTGTATCTTGTAAAGTGCCCAGGCTGATCTTACCGATAGGCTTAACCTGGCCAAAATCAAGCACGGCAACCAGGTCATCCTTTTGCCATGCCTGCCAGTTGCCCAAATGCCAGTTAGTTTTACCATGAACGCCGTTTATCAGTGTGTATTTACCTTCACCAGCGTATGTAGGCAGGTAATTGGTAAGAAGCTTAAGCGTTACATCATCCCTTATCTTATTAAAATTGGCAACGTCCACAAAGCTTGATTTACCATTTTTGATCGCGATTGCTTTTATAGTAATGCTACTGTTTACCGGGATGGGGACGGTGTAAAGGGTTGCGTTTGCATTAGGTGGGGAACCATCCAGCGTGTAATAAATTTTTGCATCCTTATCGCTGCACTTGATCACGGCATTGAAAGGTTTTTGGAATGCCTTCGATGGAGAGATAATGTAAGGATTGGATACGATAAGATGGTCGCTGATAACCGATGTTGGTTTTTCCAGGCCCTGCTCGAACATTTTGTTTGGCAAGCGACCGGTAAATAGCTCTAAATCGCCGCCTTTCATAATGGTGTTATAGTCGATATATATTTTATTGTAAGCCTGCTTGTTCAGGTTCATGCCTTGTAGGTAGATATTTTGCAGACTGATACCCATACCGGAATTGCTTATAGTGAATTTCTTGCCGTTTTCCAGGTGGATAGTAGCCTTCTCAAACTGCGGCATACCGATCTGGAACTGCTGCTGGCCAGGCATGGTATTATAAATACCCAACGCGCTCATTACATACCAGGCCGACATTTGTCCGCAATCCTCGTTACCTGAAAGACCATCCGGGTCGTCGCGGTATTGCTCGTTAAGTACCTTGTTTACATAATACTGCGTTTTCTCGGGCGAATTGGTAAAGTTGAACAGGTATGCCATGTGATGACTTGGCTCATCGCCATGCGCATACTGACCGATCATGCCTGCAACGTCGGGTATAGACTTACCTGTAAGTTTTGAGCTGGTGGTGAACAGTTCGCTTAGCTTTTTTTCAAACTTGTCTTCACCGCCCATTCGCGCTTTTAGCCCTTCCACGTCCTGTGGTACCAGGAAGGCATATTGCCACGCGTTGCCTTCTGTATAGTTGTCATTTATTTCGTATGGATCAAACGGTTCATACCAGCCGCCATTGGTACGGGCCTCCATAAAGTTGTGCTGATCGTTAAATACGTTTTTCCAGTATTGCGCGCGTTGAATGTATTCCGCGTAATCGTTCTGCTTGCCCATGCCTTTTGCCATTTGCGCAATGCACCAGTCGTCAATGGCATATTCAAGCGTTTTAGAAACAGACTCATTCTCATCATCAGCTAAAACTGCCCCATTGTTGGCATAAACATCATAACCAAACTGTTTGCGATTAACTGAAGCTTTCATTGCTTTTAAAGCGGCTTCAGTATCAAAACCGGTAATGCCTTTCATGTAAGCGTCTGCAATAACCGGGATAGAATGCGTGCCCACCATGCAATAGGTTTCGTTTGATGCTAATGGCCATACCGGCAGTACGCCCCCCTGATCATACATTGCGAGGAACGATTTTACAAAATCCAGTGTGCGTTTACGATCAATGAGATTGAAAAGCGGATCTTCAGCACGATAGGTATCCCACAAGGAGAACACTGTGTAATAATTAAAACCTTCGGCCTTGTGTATCTTCTGATCCATACCCCGGTACCGTCCATCCACATCGTTATAAATATTCGGAGCTATCATGCAATGATACAGTGCAGTATAAAACATTACCTGTTTCTGGTGCGCACGGTCAACAACAGGCTCTTTTACTTTTTTATGCCCCGGTGCAGGCTGCGGAGCCGGCATACCCGGTGGGTTCATTGCACTGGCAGCAGGTGCACCGCCCTCAATATCTATCTTGGATAATTCGGTATTCCATGCAGCTTTTGCTTCATGCTGTACTTTTTTGAAATCGAAATCAGGTACTTCTGCATCCAGATTTTTTAACGCACCATCGGCGCTTACATCAGATATTCCTACTTTGGCAATTACTTCGCCGGGGTTATCAAAGCGCACATACATTTTAATATTGTTGCCTTCTGCCTTGGTTTTGCCGGGTTGCAGCTGATCGTTAACCGCGATACCATACGATTTAAAGGGCTTGGAAAACTTAGCATAGAAGAAAACATACTGATCATCGGCCCATCCACTTGAACGGCGCATGCCGCGTATTTCATGATCATTTACTACTTCTATCCATGAATCGCGCACAGAATCGCGCGGTTGCAGGTCGATGATAATATTAGCCTCTTTGGTTGACGGGTAAGTATACCGGTGCATCCCCACACGGGTTGTTGCGGTGAGCTCAACGCCAATTTTATATTTATCGAGAAAAGTTTTGTAATAGCCGGGGGTAGCGCTTTCGTTCTTCTTTTTAAAGCCCGATTTATATTGAGTGTTTAAGAATTGCGGCTTGCCTACGGTTGGCATAAACAGTACATCGCAATAGTCCGGGATGCCCGTACCACTCAGGTGCGTGTGCGAAAAGCCATAAACCGTTGTATCGGCATAATAATAGCCAGAGCATGCGTCCCAGCCGTCATACCTGGTATCCGGGCTTAGCTGTACCATGCCAAAAGGCCTTACAGCCCCCGGAAACGTATGGCCGTGGCCTCCTGTGCCAATAAATGGATCGACAAATTGGGTGTAATCTTTTTTTCGTTGAGCAGACGCAGAGAAAATGGTTGATATCGCTATTATAGCAATTAGCGAACAACGGCAGAACTGTTTCATGGAGATATGAAAGTTAAATGAGCCGCAATTTAATAATCATTTGTATTAATTCGGCTCATTTAACAAAGCTTCCTAAAATAATTTAAGAAGTATATTATTCTTCAATCGTGAAATGATCGGCATCGCGTAAAAATGGCATCGCGCGGCGTACAAATTTCAATTCTTCGGCTAAAATGCTAAAAGTGTACATGTCTTCTTCATCGCGTTTGTAATAGATTGCCTTGCCATTAGGGTCTACACAGGTAGAATCTCCTGAGTGGTAAACCTCATTGCCATCATGCCCAATGCGGTTTACTGCCACTACATACGCCTGGTTTTCAATAGCTCTTGCAGGTATCAGCGAACGCCAGTGTAATGCACGGCGTTCGGGCCAGTTGGCAACTATTATCAGCAGGTCATATTCAGCTTCAACATTACGCAGCCAAACTGGGAAGCGCAGATCGTAGCAAATAACCGGGCATATTTTCCAGCCTTTAAGCTCTACTATCAGGCGCTTGTTGCCAGGTGTGTAGGTATCATCTTCTTTACCCATGGCAAACAGGTGGCGTTTGTCATAGCATTCGTAAGTGCCATCGGGCCGCATCCAGATGAGGCGATTATAATATTTACCTTCCTCTTTAATAATAATGCTCCCTGTAATTACCGCGTTGTACTGTTGAGCAATATCGCGCATCCATTTCATGGTTTTGCCAAACATTGGCTCTGCCAGTTGTTCTGCATTCATGCTAAAACCGGTATTAAACATTTCCGGTAGGATGATCAGATCTGTTTTTTCGCGGATGTTGGCGAGGCGCAGCGCAATATTTTGCAGGTTCTTATCAATGTTTTCCCAAAAAAGATATCCCTGAAATACGGTAATTTTTAAGTTATCCATGCTTTATCGGTTCATAGTTGATGGTTCATAATTCATAGCCACCGGCTATTTGCCCTGAACCATACGGTTAATTTAAATGTTTAATAAAGAGCTTAATTGATTAGTGCTACTATGAACCATACACAATGATTCATCAGCAAATATCAAAACTTTATAAGTCTACTAACGGCTTCATCAAGCGTTTCTTGTCTTTTAGCGAAACAAAAACGCAAAACATGGTGATCCGTTGCCTTATTATAGAACGCTGAAGTAGGTATGGTTGCCACTCCAAATTCCTTTGCCAGGCGTATTGCAAGTTCTGAATCTTTTTCATCAGTTAAGTGCCCATAGCGAACTGATTGAAAGTATGATCCATAACATGGCAATAGCTCGAAACGCGTCTGTTCAAGGCCCTTTCTGAAATGGTCGCGCTTTTGCTGAAAGAACTCCGGCAGGCCTGAATAAACCTGTTCATTTTTTAAGTATTCAGCAATGGCATATTGCATTGGTGTGTTCACGCTGAACACCAGATACTGATGGATTTTCCTGAATTCGTTCATCAGATAAGCCGGGGCGAGGCAATATCCAACTTTCCATCCGGTAGCGTGAAACAACTTGCCAAATGATGCTATTATAAAACTGCGCTGCTTTAATTCAGGATACCGCGCCATACTATGATGCATCTCGCCGTCGTAAATGAGGTGTTCGTACACTTCGTCGCTTAATATCAATATATCCTGATTTTTTACGATAGCGCTTAGCTTGTCAATGTCATCCTTATGCAGTATAGTTGCCGTTGGGTTATGCGGCGAATTAAGAATGATCATCCGCGTACGGTTGGTAACGAGTTTTCTTACCATTTCCCAGTTAATGCGGTAATCGGGCGGCTCCAGTTCGAGCGATTTTACTACACCGCCCATCAGTTTTATAGCCGGTGCATAGCAATCATAAGCCGGCTCGAAGATAATCACCTCGTCGTTAGGCTGAATTACGGCAGTTATGGCTGTGAAAATGCCCTGCGTGCCCCCGGCAGTTATGGTTATTTCAGTTGCCGGATCATATTGTGCGCCATAAAGTTTTTCAGTTTTATAAGCTATCTGTTCCCGTAAAGCCATTACGCCTGCCATTGGCGCATATTGATTATGTCCATCATGGATGGCTTTGCCGACCAGTTCAACAAGGTATGGGTCACAATCATAATCCGGATAACCTTGTGAGAGATTAATAGCGCCAAGTTCAGACGCCAGGGCCGACATCACAGTGAATATAGTAGTCCCCATATGGGGTAATTTAGAAGTAATAGGTGTCATGCACGGCTAAAGTACAAAAAAAGGTAAAAGCTGACGGCTAAAAGAAGCTGCGATGAGTAGAAAATGCAAAACATACTCGTTGTTCGGTGTCTTGAATGATAATCAAATAGTCATTTTAACTATTTGATATGGCTTGGCTTTCAGCTTTAAGCCTTCGCTTTGTAGCTTTGACCCCAAAAAAGCTACCTTCGTATTATGAAGCGTTTAAAATACCTTTTTGCAATTTTAGTACTACTGCCTTTTTTATCATGTAAGCAAAAATCGAAAAGCAATATGCCAATAATTGGCTTTGTTGATGCTTTGCAGGATGAAACGCTTGCCCAGGCACGTTTCGGTTTTGTTGCTGCGCTGAAGGACAGCGGCTTTGTGGATAAGAAAAACATTACTATACAATATCGCAATGCACAAAATGATCAGCCGACATTGGGCCTCATCGTAAACTACTTTGTGTCTGAACCTGTGGATCTGCTGGCGACCTGTACCACCTTGTCATCTGTTACTGCTGTTCAGAAAACCAAGAACATTCCCATTTTTGAGATGGTCTCGCCAACGCCTGCACGTATGAACGTTTTGGATGCGAAAGGGAATCCGCCCGCAAACCTGTTTGGCGCGGTGGAAGATCTCGCTTATATCGATACTTCATTTTCTATCATCCCTAAAATCATAAAACCTAAAAACGGCCATTTAACCATTGGGATGACCTATAATCAGTCCGAGCCACAGTCAGTAGACGCGTTGGGGCGTATAAAAGGCCTCGCTGAAAAATCGGGCATTACGCTGATTGCTTTGCCGCTAAATAACTCTGCCGATGCGCAACTGGTTACGCAATCATTATTGAGCAAGAATATTGATGTGTTTTTTGCTTTGCCTGATAACACCGTATTTGCGGGATTTGAAACCATAAAGAAAAATTGCGATCAGCATAATGTCCCTGTGTTTACCAGCGAAGCCGGTTTAGTGAAATTAGGTGCCGTTGCCGCTTTTGGCGCCGACATGTACCAGTGGGGTTACCAGGCAGGCGAACAGGCCGCACATTACCTGAAAACACACAGCACCGCCGGGTTGAAACCTGAAATGGTTAAAGTGCGCAAACGTGTTTACAATCCGGAAATGGCAAAGAAGTTTAACCTCATCATCCCGTCTGATTTTGAACCTGTAAAATAATGGATTTCTATCTCGCCGCGTTATTACAGGGTATGTGCTTTTCGGGCATTGCACTGGGTATTTTCATTTCCATGAAAATATTCAATATCCCCGACATTACTACCGATGGCAGCTATACTTTGGGCGGCGCATTTACGGGTGTATTGCTCGTACATAACCAGCCGGTTTACGTGGTTTTGCCTGTGGTAATTGCAGCGGGCGCTGTTGCCGGCGCTATAACGGGATTGATCCATACCAAGCTAAAGGTTAACGCATTACTGGCGGGTATATTGGTAATGACGGCGTTGTATTCTATAAACCTGACCATAATGGGGCGGTCGAATATTCCGTTGAATGGCATTGCATCCATTTTCTCGCTCATCAATATTTCGGCAAACGTTAATCAAAATGAGTTTTTTGCCTTACTGATATTTGTAATAGTTATCACACTCATCATCGGCTACATGCTTAAAACCGATTTCGGCATAGCCATGCGGGCAACAGGCAACAGCGAAAGTATGATACGAGCATTAGGCGTAAATACCGACAGGATGAAGGTAATTGGTTTGGCTATTGCTAATGCACTAACAGCCACAAGCGGCTATCTCATTACGCAATTTCAGGGCTTTGCAGATATCAATATGGGAATTGGTATTGTGATTGCCGGTTTGGCTTCGGTAATCATTGCCGAGGCATTTATTAATTGGTTGCGTATTACTTCTATATGGATCAGTTTGGTGTTGGTGCTTGGTGGTGCTATCATCTTCCAGTTCGTACTGGCGGTAACGCTAAGTTTAGGTGTGGATGCCACGCAGCTTAAATTAGTTACGGCCGTATTTGTGCTGCTTATTGTGGGCTTACCCCGTTTATCATTCAAAAGTTCATCATGATCGACATTCGGCAAGTACATAAAATATTTAATAAGGGAAAAGCGAACCAGGTGAACGCGGTTAATGGTATCGACCTGCACGTTGATTCGGGAGAATTTGTAGTGATCGTCGGTTCTAACGGTTCGGGTAAAACCACCTTGCTTAACCTGATTGCGGGGAGTGTGCTGCCATCGTCGGGCTCGATCAGCATTGATAAGCACGATGTAACCAAACTGCCTGATTACAAACGCAGCGAATGGATAGCCCGTGTTTTTCAGAACCCATTGAGTGGTACAGCTTCGGATCTGAGTATATTGGATAATTTTCGACTGGCGGCCATTCGTACCAAAACCAAGGGATTGTCTGTTGGTATAAATGAACAGTTCCGCAAACAGGTGAAGGAAAAAATAGCCACTCTGGGCATGGGCCTCGAAAATAAACTCGACCAACCTATAGGTACACTATCCGGCGGACAGCGGCAGGCGCTTACCCTGTTGATGAGCGTAATGGACACGTGCAAGGTTTTACTGCTCGATGAACCTACAGCTGCCCTCGACCCGCATTCAGCAGAGGTGGTAATGCAAACGGCAGATAAACTCATTAAAAACTTTACCCTTACCGCTGTACTCATTACTCATAACCTGAAGGATGCCTATACTTACGGTACCCGCATCATCCAGATGGGAGAGGGAAAGATATTGAAAGACTTGCCTTCCGGTAAAAAATCCGCCCTAAAACAGAACGATCTGTTTGACTGGTTTGGCTGATTGTTTTTAACCACTGAGAGCACAGCGTTTTTACACAGTGCACAGATACTTTTTTCTCTGCGGTCTCTGCAATTTTCTTTCCTCTATGTTCTCCTGTGGTTAAATCTATTCCCTCAAGGTGCCTTTGGCAAAGTAATTGTAATCTGTCAATCACTATGAGAAACAACTTTGAACAGATCACCGATGCCTACCAGTTGGTAGAGGGTGCAAAAATAAAAGGCAAAAAAGCAGACGAGATATTTGAACTTGGCAATTATGACCCCACAAAGCGAGGGTACATCGTCTATCCATACGAAGATGGCGTAAGATTTGATGATTTTAACGTATTGATGTCTGAAAAAGAATTGATGACCAATTATTTGATTGAAAACGTAAAAGTGACTTCATCACTGGCCGCTTAACGGAATTGATTCCACTACAAGCCGAAACGTTCATTTTTAGCCAAGGCTTACGATGTTTTCAGACTATCGTAAGCCTTTGTTATTTGTTTTTTTTACTATTTCCATTGCCCTGGCAGGTAAATTCCTGTTTCCGCTTTGTGTTACATTGCTTATCCTGTGGCTGGTTATTTTCCAGCCGTTAGCCATTTTAATAAGGTCTGTGTCATAATTAGCTTCAACGGTCCACTTTTCATTATCTAATAAATGGTCGGCTGTGGCAAAATAATGTACAGTCGCTTTGTCGCCAACCTTTTTTACCATGAAATTTTCGGGCCGATGTATGGTTATGTCAAAACCGGGTAACAAACCTTTCCATGCTATAATAATGGTATCTGGTGGCAACAGTGTTGGCGGGCTTCCGGATAATGCGCTATAATCAAGCAATACCTCGTCAGCCAAAGTGTTTTTTACTTTTTTCCAATCTCTCTCGTCAGCTCCGCTGAAGAGATTTTTAACTGTGTTGATTATTTCATTTCCCATATTAAATAAGGTAGATGCCCAAATATAGCCTTATTCTTATAGCTTAACTATTAGTAAATTAGTTTTACATTCTGGTTACGTGGCTGTGTTAGGAAAAGCAGCATTAATTCAATATCTTTGTAAAAACAAGAAAAATGCTACGTCTAAGTTTCACCCGGATATCATATAAATGGCCCATGGCGGTCATGCGGGCGAAGCGTGCACTTTTTTCATGCATCTCCCAGCCTGTTTAGTGTACAGTACGCTACCGCGAAAAACTCATATTTATTTTTAAGCAAACGGCCTGCTAAGGAGCGGGCAAGATATATTTAAAGTATGGATACTTATTTTACAATTGAAGAAAAATATCTGCAG
The DNA here is from genome assembly GCA_051953515.1 of Mucilaginibacter sp. Taxonomy (GTDB): domain Bacteria; phylum Bacteroidota; class Bacteroidia; order Sphingobacteriales; family Sphingobacteriaceae; genus Mucilaginibacter. Next base: position 10,589 of record JBQCIS010000412.1, on the reverse strand, counting down.
GCGGTTGATGAATTATCTTATGGCGAAACACCGAAAGGTTTGCGTTTGCTCAACGAGATTATCAACAGCGACCCAACTTATGCGCGTGCACATTACCAGTTGGGCAGAATATTTTTTTATGATATAAAGGATTATCAGGCAGCAGGCTATCATTTCCAAACCTGTGCAGAACTGGAGCCATCGTTCCCTGATGTGTATGAGCCCTACCTGGAACTGCTTGTTTTTCTTAAAATGGAACGCAAAGCTGCCGAGATTGCTGCAAAAGCATTGGCTGTAGCTGGTGTAAGTGCTTCGGCGGTTTACAAACAGTTGGGGTTATTGCACGAAATGCATAGACAATGGAACCTGGCGTTGCAAGCCTACCGCGACGCATTTATGGAGGTGACCGACAAAGGAGAGAAACACGAAATTGAAGATCACATAACCCGTGTGCGGCAAAAAATGCAGCGCGGCGCATCCTATCAATATCATATTGCTGATTAACAAAAACGGCCTGTAAAACAGGCCGTTTTTGTTATCGGAAATAGCCAAAAGTTTCGGTATTTAAAATAAGTGCCTAAATTTAGATGGTATACTTACCCATATTTTTATGGCTGAAACAGTTGCGCTTAAAAGTCCTGAAGGGAAATGGATAATGGTTTCGGCCATTTTAGCATCTTCTATGGCTTTTATTGATTCAACTGCTTTAAATGTGGTATTGCCATCCCTTCAAAAAAGTCTCAATGCATCCGGTGCCGATCTTTTCTGGATACTGAACGCTTACTTGCTGATGCTGGCCTCCCTGATATTAATTGGAGGTTCGTTGGGGGATAAACTCGGTCGTAAAAGGGTGTTTATGACCGGAATCTTAGTGTTTATAGCTGGTTCGACAGCATGCGGGTTAGCGCCGAATGTTATTTATCTCATTGTTTTTCGCATATTTCAGGGTGTAGGAGGCGCCATGATGATACCCGGTAGTTTGTCGCTTATTTCATCATCCATTAACGAAAACGAACGTGGTAAAGCTATTGGTACTTGGTCGGCTTTTACCACAGTAGTAACCATTGGCGGACCGGTATTGGGCGGTGCTTTGGCCGATGCGGGTTTATGGCGCTACATATTTTTTATTAATGTGCCGATAGGAATCATTGCACTATTTATTTTATTGCTTAAAGTAAATGAGATCAGCGGAAAGGATGCTGATAAGGGGATAGATTATACCGGTTCAGTACTAATTGCCTTAGGGTTAGCCTTATTAACCTTTGGATTTTTACGGGTGCCTGCCGTTGGCTTTTCGCCGCAGGTTTATGTTTCGCTTGCTATAGGCGTATTGCTGCTTGTTGTGTTTATTATTGTCGAAAGCAAAAGTCCGCATCCTGTTATGCCGTTGCATTTGTTTGCCAATGCAACGTTTAGTGGTACCAACCTGCTTACATTTTTTTTGTATGCCGGTTTAGGAGCGGGGATGCTGTTTCTTTCGCTTGATCTTGTGCAGGTACAGGGTTACAGTCAGTTACAATCAGGACTTACATTTTTGCCGTTTACGATACTGATGATCTGCTTCGCGCGTTACGCCGGAACACTGGCTGATAAATTCGGTGCAAAACTATTTCTGATAGCAGGCTCCGCAACGGCCGGAATCGGCCTGTTTATTTTATCATTTATTAAACAAACCAATGGCCCGGCAGATTATTGGACAACCTTCTTCCCGGGCATACTTGTTTTTGGTTTGGGAATGTCGTTCACGGTAGCGCCGCTTACAGCCACGGTAATGGGTTCGGTAAGCGATCGTTTTTCGGGTACCGCATCTGGTATAAATAACGCCATGACGCGTATTTCGGGAGTGTTTGCCAATGCTATATTTGGTGCGCTGGCTGTTTTGTTTTTTACCGGAACCCTGCAAAAGCAATTAAGTCATATTCATCTCAATCCCCAACAGCAGCAGGAAGTTATGGCGCAGTCCGGTAATCTCGGCAATGCTAAAGTTCCGTCAGGTATTCAGCAGTCTATAAAGCCGCAGGTCGAAACGATGTATCACGAGGGATTTACACACGCGTACGCCAGCATTACAAGGATATCGGCGGGGTTGGCATTTCTTGGCGCTTTAATGGCTTTGATATTTATAAGGGGAAATTTGAGGAGTAAAGTTTAAATTAAGTTCTCAAAAAAATATTTTTTTTTCAATTTATTGTTTTTCCGTTTACCCTTTAGTTTTTTAACTCTGATTAAAAAACCATTAATATCCAAATTATATCTGAACAGGCGCGAGATGACGATATTTAACGAAAAGAGTATGTTTTTATCGCTGTAATGTCAATTGGTCGTTTCTTCTGATTTCTGACAAATGAGACGTATCTGTTCGTCTAACTCCAAAGCAGATGATAAAAGGTGCTCAAGTAAAAGTTTGTTTTCACCATTTTCTGTATCGGATTTCAATAATTCGATAATGCTCATGATGCGGGCGAGGGGGGAGCGCACTACATGTGCCTGCATCCATGCTATCTCCATTAACTGCTTATTTTGCAATTCGATAGCCTTTTGCTGGTTTACGCTTTCTGTAATATCCAAACAGGCTCCTATCATTTCCTGCGGCTGGCCGTGAGCATCCCTTTTCAATTTGGCCCATGAGCGAAGATATCTTATTTCACCCGAAGGGCGGATGATCCTTTCCTCAAATGAGGCATCTTCTCCGGTGTGCAGCACATTGGATATGACCTGGTAAATAGGCTCACGGTCTTCCGGGTGCAGCCGCTCCTGGTAACCTGCAAATGTGGCTTTAAAAGTTTGTGGATTAAGGCCATATATGGTATATAGCGCCGGCGACCAGGTAACCATATCCTGCTGTATGTTCCAACGCCAGTTGCCAAAGCTGGCCAGTTCCTGGCTTTGCAGCATCAGCGTATTGTTCTCGCGGATGATCTCGGTATTGTAGCGGTTCTCCAGAATGATCTGCAACAATGCGGTGGATCTTTCCATAACTTTTAATTCTGCATTGGAAGGATGCTTTGGTTCATTGTAATACATTGCCAGCACTGCAATTACTTCACCAGCGGTGTTGAGTACCGGGTTGGACCAGCATGCGCGCAAATGTGCCTTTTCTGCATGTGCTTTGTACCTGATCCAGTTTGGATGATTGGCTATATCGTCAACAATAAAGCGCTTTTTCAGCGCAGCCGCAGCCCCGCATGAACCTTCATGTACACCGATTACTACACCATTTATCGAAGCCATGTAATCAGAAGATATAGATGGGGCAAGCCCATCGGTAAGCCGGTTATTGATGATGCGATGTATAGCGCAAAGCATTTTAGGAAATAATACTTCCAGCCCGGCAAGATAGCTTAATAACACTGTGCTCAGGGGAATAGATAGGTCTGAATTCATTTTCAGCATTTCACTTTCAAGCCTTTCCAGTGCCTGCAGCCGTTCTGTAAGCGTATAATCGATCATGATACCACCAAGCATCGCAGGCTGGCCGTCTTTATAAACAATACCTGCGTTATCTCTTATCCAAACAACATCGCCATTAGCCTTCATCATCCGATACTCAAAGATGTGATTGTGGATACCTTCCGACAGCAGGTTATGATAACTTGCAATAATATGCTTGTCATCAGGATGAATATGATCTTGCCAGAAATTAGTGGTATTAGTGCAGTATTCCGGTGAGAAACCTAAAATGTCGGCAACGCGATCGCTGATGAAAGTGAACTTTTTCATGCTGATATCAGCTTCCCACACTATTCCATCAATGGATTGTAACAGGCTATGTAAATGCTCAAGGTCCTTTTTCATCTCTCACATTCAGAATAATAAATTGAAATTAATTAGTTATCCGCAAATTAGCTTCGGCTTGCGAATAAGGTTTCTGCATAAACATTTGCCCGTAATGCATCTTTTTAACTACAAGGTTCTATCAAATATGCACATTATTTAATAGAATATATGTATTGAGTAAAAATTTTTAATTACCAAACTTGCTTGTTTAGGCTATGATCTTTCCATAAAACTTACGCTTAAATAATTATATTTGCAGCCCGATTTTCAAGGAGAGATGTCAGAGCGGTTCAATGTGCCTGATTCGAAATCAGGTGTGCTGTAACAGGCACCGGGGGTTCGAATCCCTCTCTCTCCGCAAGTTATATTTGAACGAAACAAAAGCGCCGTAAATAAAATAATTTATGGCGCTTTTTGTTTACGGTTAGATCTCAATAAACCAGTAATGGTAAGTTATATACGCGCTGTTGCAAAACCGGCCGGTGTGAAATAGGATGTATAAATTGGGGAGGCGTTTTACATATTCATTTCTATCGATGAATTTGTGTTTAATTATAATTAGTTTTAATTGACGAAAGTCAGCGGAAAAAATTGGCGAGGCTACTTTAATAAACAATATCCATAATAGATATTATTTCTTCTCGTCCGGTCTGCACTAAAGCTACAGATGCAGTTAACCAAGAAAGAAAGATTACCCTAAGGCAATAGAGTTCTTACAGGCAAATGCAAAACCTGCTGTAACTAAAAAATAATTATAGCCGCACTACCTGTATGGCGAAATTTGCGATATAAACAAACTAAATAATACACTTATAATCATGTGGAAGGAAAAATTAATGCCAATGACAATTGGGTTGGTCTTACATGTACCACTTGTTAAAACGCTATTGTCGTATAGAACGGGTGGGACTATTGAAAGCAGGTATTGTTATTCTGTTTGGCTCAGACACCTTAAGATGTTGAATTCTGTTCAGAATGGAATTCCGAAAAGGGTTGCAGAGCTGGGGCCGGGAGACTCTTTGGGCATTGGATTTGCCGCATTGCTGTCCGGTTGCGAATCTTTCAGAGCGTTTGATGTAATAAAATACTGGAATGTTGAACGAAACTTAAAGATTTTTGAAGAACTGGTGGTTTTGTTTAAAGATAAAGCGCCTATTCCAGATAATATTGAATATCCCAAAGTTCAGCCCCGGCTTGATACTTATACATTTCCGGATAACATTCTTTCCGACGAAATATTAAAGGATTCTTTAGCTGAATCCCGCCTTGAGGCGATACGTGAAGAAATTAAGAATCCCCACAATCCCCGAAACACCTTTGTTAAATTTTATGTTCCTTGGGATGATTATAAAGTTATCAGTCCTGCTTCAGTCGACTTCGTGTATTCTCAGGCAGTGCTGGAGCATGTTGAAGATCTTGAAGGGACGTATATTGCTTTCTCAAAATGGTTGAAAAGGGGAGGGATCATGTCTCACTCAATTGATTTTAAATGTCATCGAACAACTAAAAGCTGGAATGGGCACAGAACCTATAGCGAGTTTGAATGGAAGATTGTAAAGGGAGGGCGGATGTTTTTGATAAACCGTCTGCCATACTCGGTACATCAGCAGCTGCAGAAAAAGCACGGGTTCAAAATATTGAAGGAGCTTCCGGTAAGCATGGCTAACGATATTCCAAGGAATAAATTTTCGCAAAGATTCAGAAACCTTTCAGAAGAAGATATGACAACCAGCGAGGCGTACATGCTCTCCATAAAAGAGTAATAAAATATATTTTAAACTAATTTTCAACTGTGTTTTAGCCGTTGGTTTGATCGTACATCTGTCGCACATACCCTTCTTATTTGTCGCGTACACACCGCAGGCATTATAATATTCCTATCGATATTTGTAAAGTAAATAACCCGGTAACAGTTTCTTAAAGAATAATTATAAAAGGGAATAAATGTTATGAGAAGAATAATCGTTTTATCGTTCATTTCATTAGATGGGGTAGTACAAGCACCTGGTGGCCCGGAGGAGGATACATCAGGCGGTTTTAAATATGGTAGTTGGATTGCGCCTTATGGCGACGAGGCTTTAAATAAGGTGATGCAAAAACAAATGGAACCCGCTGATCTGCTTTTAGGTAGAAAAACGTTCGAGATTTTTGCCGGATATTGGCCTGCACATGCAGATTATTGGCCTGGCATTAATGATGTTGCCAAATATTGTTTTTCCAATACGCTGAAACAGTCGGGTTGGAAAAACGCCGTATTCCTTACCACTGTGGCCGATATCGAAAAGCTCAAAAATTCAAACGGTGCTGACATTAAAGTTTGGGGTAGCAGTAAACTCGTACAACTATTGCTGAAGCATGATCTGGTAGATGAATTTTGGCTGAACATTTACCCGGTTATACTCGGCGAGGGAAAGAGATTGTTTGGCAGTGATGCAATGCCGGCGGCATTCAAATTGACAGAAAGCCACGTTACCACAAGTGGCGTTATCATGGCCAATTATACACGGGCCGGTAAAGTGGAAACGGGTACAGTTGGCCCTAAAGATTGAGAAATAACGTATTGTTTAAAAGTTAACTACGGAATTAAAATAAAAGATATTTTCATCTTTTATTTTAATTCCGTAGTTTTGCAGACCGAAAGAAAGATGTGCACAATTACTTTCATTTAAAAGATAAAAAGGTATTAATATATTATAATAATGACGACCGAGCAGAAAGCAATCATTACGGCCACTGTGCCGACACTTAGGGAAAACGGTGTTTTATTGACTAAGTATTTTTATAATCGCATGTTCACCTACCACCCTGAACTGAAAAATATGTTCAATATGGGGAACCAGAAAAGCGATAAGCAACAAACCGCACTCGCATTAGCCGTGCTTGCTTATGCCGAGAATATTGCCGATCCTACCGTTTTGTTACCTACCGTTGACCATATAGGGCATAAACACACCAGTCTTGATATCCGCCCGGAACACTACATTGTTGTTGGTCAGCAATTGATCGCTTCTATACAGGAAGTATTAGGTGAAGCGGCAACACCTGAAGTTATCGATGCCTGGACAATAGCCTACAACCAGCTGGCTCAATTAATGATAGGCCATGAAGCTGGTTTATACGCAAAGCAAACCAGCGGTACAAACGGGTGGACTGGGTGGCGGCCGTTCCTGGTTAAAAAGAAGGTGACAGAATCAGCCGAAATCACTTCGTTTTATTTGTACCCTGCCGACGGTGGTAAAGTTGCTATACATCAACCCGGTCAATATATCAGTGTTCGTACTTTTTTGCCTCAGCTAAATTTAAAACAAGCGCGGCAGTATAGCATTTCGAGCGCGCCTAATGGCGAATATTACCGTATATCTGTAAAGAAAGAGAAAGGGCCTGATCTGGATGCCAATGGTTTGATCAGTAATTACCTGCACGATGCAATTCAGGTGAATGATGCGCTGGATATTACAGCGCCTGCCGGTAATTTTATATTAAGCCGCGACATTGATGCTCCGGTTACATTCATCAGCGGCGGGGTTGGCCTCACGCCGTTTGTAAGTATGCTGCAAACCCTGGTTGAGCGGGAATATAAACACCCAATTACCTGGCTTCATGGTTGCCGGAATGAATCAGTGCATGCCTTTAAAGAGAAGATAGCGCTAATTGCAGAAGAAAATGAAGTAGTAACGCAGCACGTATTTTATAATCAGCCTACTGCGGAAGATAAAGCAGCCGGTATTTTAGAAGGTTTCGTGGACATCAACCATGTACCTGCGATTAATTTAGACCCAAGGGGGCATTATTACGTTTGCGGTCCATCTGTATTTATTCAAAAGCAATACCACGACCTCGTGGCCGCAGGAATAGATAAGAAACATATCTATTTCGAAGAATTTGGCCCGCATGTATTGTCTTTGAATTAATAGAACAGGTTCATCAAAACTAAGGAGGGGGCACTTGTTTGCTTCTGATATGCCCGCTGCAGTTAATGCAAGCGGGCTTTTTGTTTCTGTTTCTGTTTTTAAAGGATTGGCAAATTCTTCAACTAATCCTTAATTTGCCTGTCTGCTTAACTCGCGCTTATGAAAAAGATATTACTGTCTGCAGTATTGATGCTTGCCTGCTTTTACAGCCCTGCACAGGCACCGAGGATAGTGAATATTGTAAATTTTATCCGTCTGCTTGAACCGCGTGATCCGCAGATAACGGAAGATGTACTTTACCAAACTGTTGTAAAGCAGATCGACCTGATGAAGCAATATCATCTCGGCGGTACTTTTCTGCTGCAATATGATGCGCTAATAGACCCGCGCTATCAGCATCTGCTCAAACAGCTTCCGAGCGGTAGCTTTGAAATAGGTGCATGGTGGGAAATACCGCAGCCTCTTGTTGAAAATTCAGGTATGAAATGGCGGGGGCGCTACCCTTGGGATTGGCGCGCAAACATAGGGTTCTCTACCGGATATACACAGAAAGAGCGCGAAATGCTGATTGATACATATATGCGGGATTTTAAAAAGATATTCGGGTATTATCCTAAATCGGTTGCATCGTGGTTTATCGATGCTTTTAGTTTGAATTACATGCACACCAAGTACCATATTGTTGCATCGGCTAATTGTAAAGATCAGTTCGGCACTGATGGTTATACTTTATGGGGTGGTTACTGGAATCAGGCTTACTATCCGAGTAAAAAGAACGCATACATGCCTGCTCAGCATGAAGCTGCTCAAATACCTGTACCAATCTTCAGAATGCTGGGCAGCGATCCTATAAGGCAATATGATGATGCTTTACAGAAGGCGCGGCAAGGGGTAATAACACTTGAACCGGTATATCCGCATGCCGGCGGCGATTCTGTATGGGTAAATTGGTTTTTTAAGCAGTTTGTTGATGGCCCGTGTATGGCTTTTGCCTATACACAGGCCGGGCAGGAAAATTCTTTTACATGGGATGCGATGGCCAAAGGGTTAGATATGCAATTTCCGCTGATAGAAAAGCTGCGCGATGAAGGCAAACTATGTGTGGAAACGCTTGCCGCTTCAGGCGAGTGGTTCAGGTTGCATTTTAAGGTGACTCCGGCTACTGCTGTAACAGCTGTGGAAGATATACCGGGGAGCAGTAAAAAATCTATTTGGTTTGATAGCCGGTTTTACCGGGCAAATCTGTATTGGGATGACAGTACCTTGCGTTTCAGAGATATTCATTTGTTTAACGAGAATTTTCCATCCTCATATGAAACCACACCTGTTAAGGGGAATGAATGTAAATTTTTTACCCTGCCTTTGGTTGACGGGTATCTGTGGAGTACCAATAATTTTCTCGCGGGATTAAAATTTAAAGCGACCGTAAATGGTAAAGATACTTTATTGAAGTTTGGTCAGCCCAAGGTATCGGATAAGGGGCCTGGTAAGCTGATAGTGAACTGGCCATTGGAAAACTCTAAAGGCAATTTGCATATCGAGTTTACAGCGCAGCGGATAGAAATGAATTTGACTGCATCATTAAATATAAAATGGTATCTTGATCTGCAAACAGCAACGGGCGCTGATCTGCCTTTTCAAACAATCAATTATAAATCTGTTTCCTCAAAATTTGAGGGAATGCCATACCGGCTCACCATTATTCAGGGACATACAGCAAAAAGCACCGGGTCGGTTTTCCGACTGGTGCCTGATGATAATAAATTGTATTTGAAAATGTAAGTGCTATTTAGTGGGTATTGGTGATCAATCCCGGCTCATCATAGTCTATCATGCTTTGGCGTTGCGGCTTTGGGATAGGTACTGATTTATTAGCGCTGTAATCATAGCTGATACAAACGGTTTTGCCTGTTGTGCAAATCTCCTCACCGTTGGGCGTTATCTTTACCAATACATGCATCACATCAAAACTACTGTTACCAATTCGGGTGGTGCGCACATAGCATGCTATCTCATCATTTAAGGTAAGTGGTTTCAGATAATTGATCTCCGAGCGACCCAGGATAATACCGTTTTCATTCCAATCCCATTTAATAACGTCGCGCCAGTAGTTAGAGCGGGCAATTTCAAAATAGGTGAGGTAAACAGCATTATTCACGTGTCCGTAAGCATCCATATCCGAAAAGCGAATAGATATGGGTGTTTTGTATTTGTAATTAGAAAGATTTTCAGCCATTATATGTCAAAAAGTCGGTATGCCTTTGGGTTTGTCTGTCGTTCTGTCGTGCGGGTTGCGATTTTAGATCGTTGGTACAACAGTTGAACAACAGTTTGCGAAGTTAATTAAAAGAAAACTTTGGAGGATATAAAAATGACTTTAGTAAAATTTAACAACGGACACAAAAATTACAGTGCTAACCCATTTTTTAACGATGTGTTTGACACAATATTAAATGATAAGTTTTTAGGCGGTAAACAATTATCACAGGTTCCCGCAGTAAACATTGCCGAAACTGAAAACCAGTTCGAGATTGAATTAGCCGTTCCTGGCTTAAAAAAGGAAGATTTCAAGATCAACCTTGAAAAGAATGTATTGAGCGTATCTGCTGAAAAGAAAGCTGAAAATATTGAAGAAGGCAAGAAATACAGCAAACGTGAGTATAACTACACTTCATTCACAAGGTCATTTACCTTGCCTGAAAGTGTTGATTATTCTAAGATAGATGCCGAGTATGTTGACGGTATCCTGAAACTTAATGTTGCAAAAAGAGAAGAAGCTAAGATCCAGACAAGAGAAATAGCTGTTAAATAATACAAAAGTTTGTTTTCATAATAAGTGGTTTAGTTTGATGAAGGGCCGCCCCGCAAGGGGCGGTATTTTTTGTAGCGGCCAGCCACTCTAATTCCTCATATTAATGTATT